>JAYSXQ010000001.1:0-21119 GCA_043717115.1 bacterium
AGGCATTGCTCGCGAGTTCCAGTTCCACCAGACTTACAGTTGTATGTCTGGTTGTTGTTGGTCTGCCCAGGAACAAAATTGTTACTATTGTTGTTGTTACTATTACCGGGAACACAGACAGCACCACTGCGCGCCATTTGTGGATATAGTGCTGGATTACTGGTGCAAACCCCCATACCATTGCAAACACGTGGACAACCGTTGAATGATTGATTATTATTCACAACGTTTGACGTAGAATAACCAAAGCTATTTCCAGTAGTCGCACCGTATCCGACACCAATTCCAATTCCGTTTGGTGTAGTTGGAATAACTGTGCAGCCAGAAAGCCATACAACCAAGAGCAAGACTAGACACACAAGATAAATGGATTGACGTTTTGCCGACACTTGATCGGTACCATCTGAAAACATTGACCGAAACATGATATTTCTCCTAAATGAGATAAAAAGACTTGAAAAATAATGAACCTACTTATAGTATACACTTTTTACAGCAAATGTCAAGTATTATAAGTAAATAATGATTTGCGGAAATGGAGGGATTCGAACCCTCGAAGGCTTTCGCCTTGCTACCTTTCCAAGGTAGTGCACTCGGCCACTATGCGACATTTCCAATTCTATTTCTAGTATTTTAAGTTTTTGTAATGCTATACCAAAAATATGTAGCCAGTATACCAAATGTATAACTAAAAATCATATATATAAAAATGAGACCCACATAAGGTAGAACCTGTATGATAAATAAGAACAGAGCAGTAGCTATAATGTATCTAGTTTCTAACACCCTATCACTGTGTTTGAAAATATTTGCGTAAAGTGCTGATGTGGTTACTAGCATAGTACCAAGTGTGAATATACATAAAACTGACATGATTAGTATAGGCATGATAGAAAGTATCGCCGCTGGACCACTAAAAAGTAAAGCTACTATACTGCCAAAAATTAAAATAGGTAGTATTATACCGTTCAATAAAAACATATAGTTGAAACTGACTGCTTTTGCTGCTACCCATAACGAGACTGTTTTAAAATAAGTCTTTGCGATGATGCTGGCACACACTAAAAAACTAAATAGAAATAAATATGTGAAAAATGGAAACAGGATGTCATTGTCTAATATAAACATAGTTCTACTATACTACATTATATTTGTACACTTGTCAAATAGAAAATCAAAAATAAATAAAAGAGCGTTAAATTACCAACTTCCACTAGACCCTCCCCCGCCGGATGAGCCACCGCCAAATCCGCTGGAACCTCCACCTGAGGAATCTGAGTCAGATCCCTCGTAAAAACTTCTATCGGATATTGACCCGTTACCACCCAACCACCACGGTACTTTTCTATTTTTTCTTTTATACTCTAAATAAATAGAAGAGAGTATGTAATCGTAAAGTAGGCCTGCACAAGATATTATAAGTATAAAAGAGATACCTAACCAAGAAAACTTAAAGTAAAATAAATTTAAAGCCGTGCCAATTACTATCCCTAAAACACCCCCAAGCCACCAAGACTTTGACCTGGCGAGCACTGCAAAAAATATTTGTACACTAATCACAACTAGGAATAAAAATAAGTTACCTAGAATAGTCGAGAAAATACCCCATAAAAAAAGACCTATGAACTCAAATAAAGGATAAAGAATAAATTCCATAAATAAAAAATAATTATTGTTAAATTACCAACTTCCACTAGACCCTCCCCCGCCGGATGAGCCACCTCCAAATCCTCCGAAACCAGAACCTGATGATCCACCACCAAAACCTCCACCCATACCGCGACCACCAGCCCACCAGCTAGGATTAGTACCTCCGGACTTTGCGGCATTAAAATTCTTAGAAACAAAATAGTCAAATAATAAACCTACTAACGCAAGTAAAAACACCCAGACTACTTTTAGTAAAAACAAAAATATAATTATAGCGAGCACAAGTCCAATCAGACCACCTAGCCACCATGATTTTGTACGGCCGAGTATAGCAGCAAAAGCTGGTACTATAAAAAACAATGCTATAAAGACCATTTCTAAGAGCTGACCATCTGGTATGCTTTTGATTATCGAGCCACCTATTTGCATCTTGCTGTCTGTGTATAATTCACCAACAGTTGCGTCCATCGTTTTATTTACACCTACAGCAACTGCACCGTCATAATCTCCAGACTTTAGGTACGGGGTCATGTCAGATAGTATCTGCGCAGATTCGAGATCAGTGAGCGCACCCTCTAATCCATAACCGACTTCTATTCTAGATTTTCTTTCCTCTATTGAGAGTAATAATAGTACTCCATTATTATTTTCTTTGCCGCCTATACCCCAAACACGAAACATTTCTGTTGCATACTCTTCGACATATCTGCCATTCATATTTGGAATAATAGCCACCACTATCTCGTGTGTACTACTAGCTTTAAACTGCTTTAAATCATTCTCTAATTGTGATTTTGTGTTTGCAGACAGCACATTTGCAAAGTCATTTACATACCCTGTTGGTTTATAGTTAATCTCAAATGCAAAACTAGAATTAGAAAAAGTGAAAAAACTTAAAACAAAAAAAGCACCGCTAAACAAAATAGTTAATAGTGCTTTTTTCATGTTGTTTTTTAGAAACTTGTTGTGTTAGTTTATGTAACGGATTAAAACTTTACTTGTGGAGAAAGCTCAGCGCCTGTTGTTTGTAGTTCAAAATATGGACGCACAGCAAAACCAAATAGTTTTGCAAACATAGCTCCTGGGAAAGTTTTTACTTTTACATTGTATGATTGCACTACGTCATTAAAGTCTTTTCTAGCTACAGCTATTCTATTTTCTGTACCTTCTATTTGAGTTTGCAATGCCATAAAGTTTTCATTTGATTTTAATTGTGGGTACTGTTCTTGTACTGACAATAGTCTAGAAATCATAACACCTAGTTGTCCTTGAGCATCATTAAATTTCTTAAGGGCTGCTGGGTCATTGATTGCGTCTTTTGATAGAGTCACTTGACCTACTTTTGCTCTAGCTTCAGCGATGCCAATGAACAGGTCTTTTTCCTGTTTTGCCACACCTTGAACTGTTGCTACCAAGTTCGGTATCAGGTCTGACCTACGTTGATATTGAGTTAACACCTGCGCCCACTTTCCATTAGTGTCTTCACTCGACGCTACGAGTCCATTGTATGAACTGAAACCTGTTATAACCAGTAATGCTACTAATACTAATCCGCCAATAAGTAAATATTTTTTCATATGTGTTAATTATAGCACCCTAGGATATAATTACAAGAAGTGATTATTATGGTAGTTAAAAATATTTCAATATAACGCTTTCTATAATTACATCTTTGATAGGTTTTTCTGAGGTGTCAGTTTGTAATTCATTTATTTTAAGCGCGGTATCTAACCCTTTTGTAACTTTTCCAAATACTGTATACAGAGCCGGCAGTGAGGAGGCTGACTGTCCGGTAACAATAAAGAATTGTGATCCGTTAGTGTTTGGTCCTGAGTTAGCCATAGCCACAGTACCCACTGGGTACTTTTCATTTCCAGATAACTCGTCTACAAACTTATATCCTGGTCCACCAGTACCCCATAATTCTTTTCTAGCTAAATCTCTTGATAACGGATCACCTGCTTGTATTATAAAATCTTTTATAACGCGATGGAACCTAATCCCATCATAATACTTTTCACCCACTAACTTTGCAAAGTTGGCTACTGTCTTTGGAGTTTTTTCATAATTTAACTCTATTTCTATATCTCCCATACTTGTTTTAAGTATTACCATTTTCATATCTTTATTTATAATCAAAGAGTTCAAATCTACTTTATAGCTCAGACTACTGTTGCTATAATTATTTATAAACTCATTTTGCACATTTACAAATAACGAACTTCTTGAGAGGTCAGTTAATTTTAATTTTTCTAACAAATTTTTATATTGATATACCCTAAATACTAATTTAGTATCAGTGGAAGGAGCATCCATATCTGTTAAATTTCCAGTGACTACTCTATTATCCGTAGTAGACCATGTCCAGTTTAAATATTTAGCTTTACTTAATCCTATTCCTTCGACTATAACTTGAGCCCTATCATCATACCCTTGGTCGTTTTTCTTAAAATAAACATTAGTAATTACTGGACCATTAGAATCTGATACAGATGGATTCGCTGGAATAATATTTGTATTATTGCAACTCACCACCCCAATCTTCCCCCTAGTCATTGGTCCCACATACCCACTAGCTAGTAGTGAGTTGGCTCTTTGGAAAGCTTTTACAGCAGCTACAGTTTTACTACCAAAATACCCTCTGTTTGTATCAGTTAAGTAGTCATTGTCTGCAAGAAAGTCTTGTAAGTCGGAGACTTCACCATTTACTTGGGCATCACGCATTCTAAATTTTAAGTTATAACTTAAGTTAAGACATGATGAAGTGGTATCTATGTCACCAGTTACTTGAGCAGATACAGATGTTGTTAACATCAGTACAGATACAGTTAATAAAGCAATACCCGTTAATAAAGTTTTTAGTGTTTTCATTATAAATATATAATATCACCCACCCCCATAGATGTAAAGGTACTTTATGTTACTTAGCATTACGCAATACTGCGATACGCTCAGCAATAGGTGGATGAGTCATAAAAAGTTTTTGGAAAAACGACGTGTTACCTTTTGAGGCTCCGAACGGGTTGCTAATATATAGATGCGCTGTTGCTGGTGTGGCGCGCTGTAGTCCCTGACTGTATCCTCCTATTTTTTCTAGTGCGCTCGCTAGTCCCTCGGCATAGCCTGAGATGAGTGCACCACCGGCGTCGGCCGCGAACTCGCGTTTTCTACTGATTGCCGACTGTATCATCATGGCTGCAAATGGTATCAGTATTGACGCTACTAGTCCCACTATCAACCCTAAGGCTCCACTACCCTCTCTGCTGTTTCTACTGTTTGTAACAGAAAATGCAAAGTGGGCCATATATGAGAGTATACCTGCCAGCACTACAACCACAGTCATGATAAGTATGTCTTTGTGTTTGATGTGTGTTAACTCGTGAGCGAGCACCCCCTCTAGTTCGCTTTTGTTCATAAGCGCGAGTAGACCTGTTGTAACTGCTACACTGGCGTGAGTCTCGTTTCTACCTGTTGCAAAAGCGTTCGGTGCTGGGTCGTTAATGATAAAAAGTTTTGGCATTCTGATACCACCCTTTACACAAAGCTCTTTTGTAATGGTATATAGGTCGGCGTATTTGTTTTCATCCGCTGGTATTGCTCCTGCACTACTGAGGGCTATTTTATCAGAAAAAAAGTAGCTGACAATGTTCGTAACTATTGAGCCTAATATCAAACCATATAAAAATGTATTGTTTCCAGTAACTCCTGTCAAAAAGTAACCCAGTAATCCTATAATCAAAACAAAGAAAACCATAATTAGTATAGTCTTTATATTGTTCGCACTTTTTTGTGCTGTTAAGTTACTTTGTAGGTTGGTATTTAAACTATTCTGCATAGATACTTAACTATACTAAATGCACAGCACCTGTCAAGCATTTTAATGTTAAAGATCTCGCATAAGATCAAAATAATGTATATTTTTATGACTTTCCTGGGAATAGTTTTAAATTTTCTAAAATACTTAAAACGGGGTTATCTGCTGGCACGACAAAAGCTGCTGCATTTTTATGACCTCCACCACCGACACTTTTCGCAACAGCACTTGCATCAAAGTCTGGCACTGAGCGTAGTGAAAACCTCCAATTTTTATCATAAAAATAATAGACCACACCGAAACTGTTTGTCTTTTCAGCGAGTGCACGACCTAGTTCACTTTTAATCTCACTGGGCGCATTAACTACATACACCTGATAACCTAAAAAACTTATAAGCTCGGCTTTGTTAACATAACTGTTAACCGCACTCATATGCACCTCGCGCAAGACTTTTCCTATTTCTTGTATTTTTGTAAACTTGGTCGCGTCCTCAAGCTCGGCAACTAAATCACTAAAACTTTTCATATCAAACGTCGAGTCTGTTTTGTATATATAGGAGTTAACATACTCATAGTTGGGCATTTTGTGAGTCCACGTATCTGAGTCTGACACATACTGTATTGCTAGTGGTACTGGTAGACTCGGAAAGAAATACTCCCAAGCCAGCATGGCCCCGCTTTTTTCTACTCCATATACATAATGCTCTACACTCTCTATGGCGTCTTTTGCTGTTACGTGATGATCTAGTACTACCAACTTCTTGACTTTAGTTTGCAGATCTAACAACACATCTTTTGGGTAGCAAAAGTCTATGACGTAAACTTCTACTCCACTTAAAATTTTGTGCGCTGTCACATACTCTGGCAAGTTCACCCTGTCGTCACATGCTATGTACTGTGCCGTTTCGCCATATTTTTCGTATGCAACCCAGGCACTAGCGGTGCCATCCATACAGTTTTTGTGATATATGACTATAATGTTTTTCATTTTATTTTTTCTTTATTTTACTTTTATTGTAGCACACTGTAATAATTATATAACTGTCTCGACATATATAATATGAAAACAACAACAATAGGAGTATATACCGACCGCAACACAGCTGAAAATACTATTAAAGAATTAAACAACGTGGGGGTAAGTAACGATGAGATATCCTGTATATACACCAACAGTGAAGGTGATATAAAAGATAGTCAAGTTGTAGACAAGATGGAGAGTAGTGCAGCTACGGGTGGTACCGCTGGAGCTGTTATAGGCTTGGTAGCGGGTTTAGTTTTAGCTAATGGTGTTATACCTGGTATCGGCTCAGTTCTGGTAGCTGGACCATTAATAGAACTACTCGGTATCACAGCTGTTACATCTACCATCATTGCCGGTACTGTAAGTGGTGCGGTTGTGGGTGGAATAGTTGGAGCGTTGGTAAAACTGGGTGTAAATGATGGTGATGCTATTATATATGAAAAACACTTAAAAGGTGGTAATGTTCTGGTGATCGCTCGCACTAATTCACAAAAAGCTAAAGAAGTTTTAATAAGATGTGGTGGCACTGATGTACGTGAATACCTAGAGGTTTAGATTTTCACCTATGTGCTCTATAGCAGTGCTACCAAGGGTTTCTTTTTAGACGTTTTAACTTTTTTAGGTCTGGTTATGTGGTCTTGCAGTTTGGTTTCTGTTTTTAATTCACTTTCAAGTTTCTTTGTCGCCTCGGCAAATGTTGATGCTATAAAAACCATATCTGTTATGTCTTCTATTGCAAGTAGAATAATTGGTGGGAACTCTTCTGATATTGAGTCTTCTTTAAAATGAACCTCGCGCGCATTTAGTATCATAATTTTCTTACCAATATGTGGAAACTCATGAGATACTTCATAACCCTTGAAAAAACTATGAGACGGCAATATATCCTCTAAAAGTTTTTTCAATGTCGGTATATTCCACTGTCCATTACCCAACTCGTACACAAGTTTTTTTTCTGTCTTCTTTTCCTCAACTTGAAAAGTTGTGTAAAAAGATTCGTTTGCATACAAAACACGCAAGTCTTTGTCTAGTGTCAGTACTGGCTCGCGCACTATATCAGTTACAGTTTTGATGTATTTCCAGCTTTGTTCCCATATTTTATTGACTATTTCTTCATCAGAAAGCTTTATGATTTCTTCTTTTAAGTTTTTAATTTGTGCCATATATTTGTATGCCGTGTATTATATGATAATATTACAAGTTTTTAAAATGTATTTTATTTTAGACCATTATTTAAACTTTCCAACTTGGGTTTTTAACTTATCTTTTATTTTATTTGCGTGTTTCGACAGCATCTCGGCTACTACCATCATTTCAGTTACGTCTTCCATTGCAAGTAGTATGATAGAGTTTTTTTCTAATTTATCTTCTTTTACAAACATTTGTCTTGCATTTAAAATCATAATCTTTCTGCCTATTTTCGGAAACTCATGAGATACTTCAAAACCTTTAAAAAAAGTATGCTTTGGCAATATATCTTCTAGTAGGTTTTTTAAAGCCGGTATATTCCACTGACCGTTACCCAGATCATAAACTACTTTACCTTCGGTTTCTTTTACTGTAACTTTAAAACTACTGTAGAAACACTCATTTGCTGCCATAATTTTAAAATCCTTGTTTAGTACAAGCATTGGTTCACGGACTATATCTACCACAGTTTTAATATATGTCCAGCTATTGTCCCATAAACCTAAATCAAATTTCTTTATTTCGTTTTTTTTGTTCATTGTGCTTACTATGCCGTATTAACGCTAGAGTAATTACACTGTAACATTAAAAATGTGTTACACTGAAAATGTAATATACCGAGTATTGTTACGTCGTAGTTAATTATATGCTTACTCCTAAAGAGCAATCCGATCGAAAAAAAGTACTAACGGCAGCTCACGATGACTTCCAAAACAGTCTTAGTAAGTATGCTTATTTTAAGCTGAGCAATTATGCTGTTAGCCAAGATCTAGTACAAGAAACATTCATGAAGACTTGGATATATTTAGTTAAGGGTGGAAAAGTCCACATAATGAAAGCTTTTCTCTATCATGTGCTTAATAATTTAATTATAGATGAATATAGAAAACGTAAAACTTTTTCACTAGATTCACTATTAGAAAAAGGTTTTGAGCCAGAAAATCCTGAACTAGAAAACGTAGCGGATGTGGTGGGTGAAAAAAATGTAATATTTTTGGTTACAAAGCTTCCTGAAAAGTATCGTAACATTATAAATATGCGATATGTACAAGACTTGTCACTAGATGAGATATGTCAGATCACAGGTCAGTCTAAAAAAACTATATCCGTACAGATATTTCGCGGATTAGAAAAGTTAAAAACTTTATACAACACATAAGACGTATTATTAAATATAAGCAAAACAAAAAACTGCATCGTCATGCAGTTTTTTGTTTTGCTTTCTCTTACCCTCTCATTCTAGTGTTAAGTTTTAATACTATTAGTTAGTTCTAAAAGTGTTGTTCACATTATATACCGTTACATTACCTGCTGTGTCAGTAGACACTATGATGTAGTAGTATGTAGTGTTAGAAAGTAGTCCTCCGATGTTAACCTGCTGTGAAGATGCTGCTATATTGTTATTAGTAGCAACATAACCAGTAGTAAGATCAAAACCTACAGAATAGACATTACCTTCATCGATAGTTATCGGTCTTGTGCCGTAGAAAACTTTACCTGTAGCATTTTCATTTGTACTCCATGACAAAGTCGCTGCGTTTGATGATGAGTTTTGACTCATATTAGAAACAACTGGTGCATATACATCTCCTGATGGAGTTGGTGTTGTTCCGTTCCATCCACCACCGCCAATAAGACTGTTTATCTTTGCCATTGTAGCAGGTCCAACACGACCAACTTGTGAAAGTCCGTATGCCGCTTGGAATCTGTTTACACTATTTTTAGTAAGTGTACCAAAATAGCCAGTTATCATTCCTTCTGGATAGATAGACGCGTTGTCTGCAAAAAATGTCTGTAGATTTGTAACGTTTTGACCTCTTGCGCCAGGATCAAGTTGTGTTGTGATCTGGTTGTATGCAAAGGCTTGTGTTGCTAGGCCTACAGTCGCTATTGCTGCTAATAATATCCCCCCTTTTGTTATATTTTTTATCATATATTTGTTCTGTTATATTTTTTGTTTTTAATTACTCCTAACACCAATGCCGTATGTAATGTAGCAATATTACAGTTTCTGTAAAACTATCAATAAGATCCTATTTATAAATATAAAAATCCGCTGTTATGGCGGATTTATTTTTGTCTTTCAATTTTAAATTCTGTCTGTGTTTAGACAGAGCGATATAGCAAAAGCAATACCTAGCAGTAGTAATCCCATTGCTAAGTTTGCATATTTTTCTTGCAAAGTCAGTCTATACCTTTTCAAGTTTTTATGTGAGTAATAAAAACTTGAACACGATGAGATAAAAAGAATTGTTGACATATTTTCCTCTTTTCTGTCTTAAGCGTGCACAAAAATCTGATAAATTCTGATAAAAAAGACGACGCCGAGACCAAAAGAGAAACATAACAACAAGAACCATTTTGGTATTAGATTGTATATTTGATCAGCTACAAACTCATTTTCTGAAGTGTCTTTTATAGACCCTAAGTCTTTATCCAGTGCGTGAAGTTTTTTATTGCACGTGTAAAAATAGTAGGTCGCTAATATTGCCACAACCCCTGTCGCAATGGTCCACAATGTGTATATTCCAATAATTGACATATTACCCTCCAAAAACTGATGGTTGTGTTAGATGGATTTGATATGACCTATAAAAAAAGATGAGAGTCAGTATAGCTCCAATGATAAGCCACTTTAATTGTTTTTCTACAGGTTTATACATCTGATTCTCGACATCGGTGCGAGCGTCTAAAAAATCAGCCTCTTCTTCGAAGTCTCCAGTTTTTCTATTTTCTATTACCCCTTTATTTAGTTCTTCTCTTATTTTTGCAAGTCTCTGTACTTCTTTTGTGTGTTTATAAAAGAAGTACACAATAACAAGATCGATGACTCCAATTAGTAATGTGAATAGTATGTAGTTTTTCTCTGGCGTCATTTTTGACTCCTTGTTGAAAATTAAAACGGGAACAATTTCTGTAACTTCTAATAGAGATACTACAGCATCAGAAAAATATTGTCAAATGCTCATAAAAATGTTATAATGGTACATCACTAATAATACAGGTACAATAATATGGCAGTAGAAAAAGAAGTAATACCAGGAGGAAAGATAGTAATGAGGGCCGAAGACCTGACTTTTTATTTTCATGAAAATAAACCGATGTACACCGAGACTAGTTTTGTGGTGCGTGAAGGTATCAAATTAACACTAGTGGGTCAGAATGGTGCTGGTAAATCTACACTGTTTAAGATGATTATGGGTGAACTATCTCCTGTTGAGGGTCGTTTTGTAATTGATAAAGACAAAAAAGTAGCTATTGCAGAACAAGTCATACCACACACAATGTGGGGAGTGACTGTGCGTGAGTATTTAGAATCAGCATTTAAAGAAAAAATATACGATATAGACAGGAGGGCAGAGAAAGTTTTTACTGTTGTAAAATTAACAGTGCCGCTAGACCGTATTATCCGGGACCTATCTGGTGGACAAAAGGGGCGTTTATTAATTGCTCGCGCACTTATACAGGAGCCGGACATACTACTAATGGATGAGCCTACTAACAATCTAGATAAAGAAGGCATAAAACTACTCAGTGAGTTTATGAAGACTTTTCCTGGCACAGCCATAGTTATATCGCATGATGAAAAGTTTTTAAATGATTTCACACATGGCATATTGTACGTGAATGCGCAAAACCACACCATACAACAATATGTAGGTAACTACTATAAGGCTCTAGAGGAGATACAAAGGAAAATAGACGCTGATATAAAAGCCAACGCACAACTAGCAAAAGAAATACAAGACAACAAAGACAAAGTAAACTTTTTCAAAGATAAAGGAGGAAAAATGCGTAAATTAGCTGCAAAACTAAAAGATGAAATAGAAGACCTAGAAGACAGTAAGGTGGAAGTACAAAAAGATGATCGGACTATTAGAAAATTTAAAATAAAATGCCAAGAGGACATAGGGTCTACATTACTTGAACTGCGTGAAATAGAGATACTAGTAGACGGAGAGAGGAAAAATATACCACTATCTATAGACCTTAAAAAAGGTGACAAACTACAGATCATCGGACCAAATGGTATAGGTAAAACCACTCTACTAGAGCGTCTAGCTAAAAACCAAAACCCTAAAAATAAAATACAAGACGGTGTAAAACTAGGATACTACAGACAAGACTTTTCAACTCTTGATTTTGATAAGACTTCGTATCACGAATTATCAAAAATATTTAAGAGACTAGATGATCAACACTTGCGTGGAGTTGCGTCCGGGTTTTTAATTGGTGGAAAAGAATTAGCAACCGATATTGGCCACCTATCAGAAGGTCAAAAAGCTTTGTTGTCTTGGGCGTATCTGACACTACTCGAGCCTGGTATACTCATTATCGATGAGCCGACTAATCATGTGAATTTTAGACATATACCACTCATAGCAGAAGCGATAAAAAACTTTGAGGGTGCGGTAGTTATCATCTCTCATGTGAATGATTTTATACGACAAGTAGGAGTGACAGAAACTTTGAATCTAGAGAAATTTGTGAAGTAGTGTGTTGCAATGTAACACACCGTAGTGTATAATTATACACATGACCACAACCCTATCTATACGCCTTGACCAAAACCTAAAACGTGACTCTCAGAAAGTTCTTAAAAAACTTGGATTAGACGTGTCTAGTGCAACCAAAATGTTTTTAACTCAAGTAGTAACTAGACAAGCTATACCTTTTCAAGTGCGTACAATAAATGGTTTTACTCCTGAGTTTGAAGCGGAAACCTTAGCTGATCTAGCACACATGAAAGCTAATATGCATGAGTACAAGGGGTATACATCTGGAAAAGGTTTACTGGACGATATCTTGGGTGTGGAGTAGATACTAGAAATATGTATGAAATATTTAGAACAAATTCTTTTGAGAAAGATTTAAAGAAAGTTTCAAAACAAAAAGACTTTAAGAGGCTTAACTTAGAGAAAGTGATAGACTTACTACATGATGGAGAGAAACTAGATGTTAAATACAGAAACCATAAACTACATGGTGACATGTCAGATAAATATGACTTACATGTGCAAAACGATATAGTTTTAATATACGAAAAAGATGAGGTGATACGATTAATTGCATTACTTAGACTCGGTTCACATAGTGATCTGTTTTAAGTTTAAACCATATACAAACTATTTAGATTCAAGTAGATCTAATATGTTTTTATATTGCTGATCTTTTATTGTACCGTATCCGCTTTTTATGTTAGGATCTATTTTAAGTATTTCTTGTTTGGTTGCAACATCAAACTTATCTAAATCAATATAATATAAAACTGTAACTGTTCTTATATTCATACTCATCAAAACTATTTCTCCTTTTGAGTTTGTAAAAACTTCTCCTCTATTACTAAAACCATGGTCGTCATTATAACTTGTTGCATACTTTCCATAACATTCGTTATTCTTAATTAAACTTTCTGTTAAAGAATTTTTTGAATTCAAATCTGAAAAAGTTTTTTGTGTTTCTGTGTTTGGCGGAACCATTTCTGTATTGGTAGAATAAAAGCTAAAAAGTTGCGACTCTAGCTGTGTTGAATTATTTTTCAATACTTCACATTTACCACTTGTTTTATCTGTGTTTATTAAGTTTAAATTGCTGTATTGGTGATTTATAAAAAAGAATACGGTAATTGCTAGAAAATAAAACAGTGGTTTATTTCCAAGTTTTATATTTAATTTATTATATTTTCTTGATTTAACTAGAAAAATTATAAGATAAATTATAACTGTCGACAAAACCAAAAGATATCCAGAAAATTCTTTACTCGCATTAAAAATGGTAGATAAAAAAGCTGTAACAGTGACAGCCGGAATAATCAATATAAACTTAGCTAAACCTGTCGCTGTTAGTGTTTCTTTTTCAGTAATACTATAAGCGTCTATTTGACGTTTATTTTCCTCTACTTGGTTTTTATTTTTAAATATGTTTCGTATATAATTACATAGTAAGTAAAAACATAATATAAGAGTATAGAATTCTATAAAATAATCTAGCAGCATGAAAGGTATATCTAAATCAGTACACTCACCACAACCATTGAAACCGATCGCTACAAATCCTATAAAAAAAGAAGAGAGGGCTATAAGAATAAACCACACTACACCAGTTGCTTTAAAATTATTTTTAAAGTTTATAAAAAGAAAGTATATTAACGTAAGCACGTAGACCAAAGCTAGTATTTTTAATGTAGTTATTAACATAATACTTATTATAACATGCTATACTATTTTCATGTTAAGTGATACATTTGTAGATTTGAAAATCAAAAAGCATTTGCTAGACCTAGGCACACTTGATGAAGAAAAACAGGCACAGTCTCTGGCTGATCAAGTGAACCTACCCTACATAGATCTGCGTATGCGCGCACCTGATATGGACGCACTTGCACTCATGCCACTCGAAAGCGCACGTGAGGCTGGCGTTGCCGCTTTCCATGCAGCAGGAAAACAATTACATATAGCACTCAGTGACCCGAGTAGCGAAAAAACTTCTACTTACATAAGAAAAATAATGCTTGGGCGGGATAAACCCATACTATATATAGCTTCTGATGCATCGCTCGAGCATGTGTATGACAGATACAAAGACCTAGATGCTGAGCATGTGACTGCGCACGGTATAGTTAACTTAAACGGCGCGCACTTAACAGAGTTGATATCTAACATATACACTATACCGGACCTGCAAAAAAGCATTGAAGATACTGCAGTAAATGAAAAGAGGGAGCGTATATCAAAAATAGTAGAACTGACCCTCGCTGGGGCTATACATTTTGGTGTGTCTGATATTCACATAGAACCAGAAGATAAAACTGTGCGTGTGAGGTACAGAATAGATGGTAATTTGCAAGACATATACTACACAGACCACAAGACTTTTGATCTAGTAAACAGTAGACTAAAACTACTCTCTGGATTAAAACTATCCAACACTAGCATAGCCCAAGACGGTAGGTTTTCAATGGACTGGATAGATGGAAAGATAGAGGTCCGTGTGTCACTGGTGCCTGGTAACTATGGAGAAAGTTACGTGATGCGTATACTAGACCCAAAAAATGCCAACGTGTCTTTTGATGATCTTGGTATGAACCCTATAGTTTACAGAGAGTTGGAACGTGCACTACATAAACCATTTGGTATGATACTAAACACAGGTCCAACAGGAAGCGGTAAAAGTACAACGCTGTACGCCTGTCTAAAAAAAATCTATAAGCCGGAGATAAAAATTAACACTATCGAAGACCCTATAGAGTATCATCTAGATGGTATAGTACAAACTCAAGTTGACGTAAAAAAGGATTATACTTTTTTAAGTGGTCTACGTGCCGCACTACGTCAAGACCCAGACGTGATAATGGTGGGTGAGATCAGGGATGAAGACACTGCAAAAGTCGCTAGCTCTGCGGCGCTGACTGGTCATATTGTACTCTCTACTCTACACACTAACTCTGCTGCTGGTGCAGTGCCTCGCCTGATAGACCTTGGAGTTGAACCAAAACTTATCGGATCGTCGGTCAGCCTCATCATCGCTCAACGTCTATGTAGAAAACTGTGTCTGAATTGTAAAGTAAAAACAATGACAAATAGCGCAGAATCTAAATTAATTACAAACATTATCGGTGACATGGTGGCTAGTGGAAAAGATATGTCTGTTCGTGCAGCAAATGAGTATGAGATATACACAGCGAATGTTGATGGCTGTACTAATTGTCACGGTGGATACAAAGGTCGTACTGGAGTGTATGAGGCGATAGTTATGGATAGAACTATCGAGGCAGCAGCAGTAAAGGGCGCTGGTGAATATGAGATAAAAGACGTGGCTCGTACACAAAAGATACCGACCATGCGCGAGGACGGCATCATAAAAGTCCTACAAGGCACCACTAGTTTAGAAGAGTTGATGTTAGTGGTGGATATATATGAGGTGTAGTTAAAAAAGAAAATGGGAACAGAAAAACCCTCGAAACATCTTTAAACAAACCCTTGGTGAAGAATAAGTCCCACATAAGGATAACCACAGTGTAGATCAAGTCTAACCAGAGCGTCCTTCGCGATAGAGATATGGGCAAGCCCGATTGTTTAAAGATGTTTTGAGGGTTTTAAATGTGCTATACTTTGTACACAAACTGCTTTATTGTATCAATACAAAGTCTGATCATTATAGCATATCAAAATTAAATGTCAAGCGAAGTTAAAAACGATACTGCGAATAGTAAGAATGTAAGTGAAGTATCCTCGGATGCTTTGTATCTAGACGCTACGTTACGCCCAACACATTTTGATGATTATGTGGGTCAAGAAATGATAAAGAAAAACCTTTTTGTTTTACTAGAAGCCTCAAAAAATAGAGGCAATCCACCAGAGCATATTCTACTATATGGTCCGCCAGGACTTGGTAAAACCACACTGGCTCACATCATCGCTAAAACGCTCAACACTAATATCAAAATCACTGCTGGACCCACACTTACAAAAGTAGGTGACTTGGCGGCTATACTGACTAATTTACAGCCACACGATGTGCTGTTCATAGATGAGATACATAGACTAAACAAAACTATCGAGGAGGTGCTCTATCCAGCTATGGAGTCTGGGGTGCTTGATATTATAATCGGAAAAGGTCCAGCTGCTAGAACTATACAGTTAGACCTGCCACCGTTCACCCTAGTGGGAGCCACTACTCGCATATCACTACTATCTGCACCGCTACGTTCTCGTTTTTCTGGTGGCACGTACAGACTACAGTTTTATACTGACGATGAGTTAGCAACTATAATACAACACAGTGCAAAAGTTTTAGGCACCAACATAGATAAGTATTCTGCTATTGAAATAGCAAAAAGGTCTCGTTTTACTCCGCGTATTGCTAATTTTTATCTAAAGCGTGTCCGTGATTATGCAGATGTACATAAATTAAACATAACTGGGGAGTTGGTAGATAAAACCCTAAACATGCTCGAAATAGATGTTCTGGGGCTGGGGCAAATAGAAAGAGAGTATCTTAACCTGATACAAAATAAATTCTCCGGTGGCCCTGTTGGACTCTCTACACTTGCTGCAGCGCTATCAGAAGACCAAGGAACTATAGAAGAGGTGATAGAGCCGTATCTCTTGCAGTTAGGTTTTATAGACAAGTCTACTCGCGGTCGCGTTATCACAGAAAAAGGTATAGAGCATGTACAAAGAAAATCTTAGTGATAAGGTGGTGTTGGCTATAGATCCGGGTTTTGATCGTGTGGGTGTTGCTGTGATTATAAAAAAAGGTGGCGTCGACACGTTACTATTTTCAAGTTGTATACAAACTGACAAAAAAGAAACTTTTGAAAAAAGACTATTACAGATATCCTATGAACTGGAGGAGGTTATATTAAAACATAAACCAAATACCTTAGCAATAGAGAGTTTGTTTATGGCTAACAATCAAAAATCAGTTATCGGTGTTGCTCAGGCACGTGGAGTGGTTTTGTATATGGCAGCAAAACATAAACTTTTTGTATGTGAATACACGCCGATGCAAGTAAAAGTTTCTGTTGCTGGTGTGGGTAGTGCTGACAAAAAACAAATGCTTTATATGGTAGAAAAAATACTTAAAAATACTCCTAATTTACATAAAAAAATAGACGATGAGATAGACGCTATAGCAATAGGACTCACATGCCTTGCATATTTGAAAAATATTTGATACATTATAGTGTAAATTAGCATAATAAAAAGTAAAATAACAAAATTGTAGTGATATAAAAATATGGAAGACACAGAAGAAGAAAAAGAGCCAAATATGGATGCAATAAACCCAGATACACTCGAGGTGGTACTGGGTGATGATTTTATAGAGATAGAAGAAGAAGATATTATTATAATATCAACACCAGATGAGGACGATGATCTTGATATCGCTTTTTCGCACGACGATCCTCGTGACTGGTACTAGTGTTTTTCTTTATTTTTGTGTTTAGATTTTGATTCTTAGAAACTTTTTCTTTCCTATTCTTAAAACACAGTTAGTGGCGAGAGTTTTATAATCAGTAACCATTGTACCGTCTTCAAAACTTACACCCTTGCCTTCTACTAGTTTCTTCCAAGCTGTCTTACTTTCCACCATTTCTGAACGCAACGCTACATCTCCTAATGTCTCGATATCTGTACCTATAATCTCTGGTGTGTTTTCTGGTATGCCGTTGTTTTGAAAAACTTCTATAAAGTTTTGTTTTGCTTGGGCAGCCATCTTTTCATTATGATACATAGTTACTATTTCACTTGCTAGTATCATTTTTGTGTCCCTTGGATTACTGCCCTCTTTTTCTAGTTCTATTTTTATATTTTCTATATCAGATAATACCATGTCTGTACACAGAGTAAAATACTTTATAATAAGCTCGTCTTTTATTTCCATTATTTTATTAAACATGTCATATGGATCATCCACTACATTGATGGTGTTACCCCAACTAGTAGACATTTTCCTACCGTCTGTTCCTTCTAACATTTGTAAACACATTACATGTTGTTTTTTCATACCAAAATGACTTTGTATATCTCTTCCAGCTTTTAGGTTAAAGAGTTGGTCGAAACCTCCTATTTCAACATCTGACCTGACTGCATAACTGTCATAACCCTGCATAATAGGATACAGAAACTCTCGTAGTGATATTTCTTTTTCTGCTTCGTATCTATCTTTAAAATTTCTCCTTGCTAGCATCTGTTGCACAGTGAAAACTTCTGATAGAGTGGCTACGTCTTGAAAAGTTAATTTTGATAGCCAGTCGTTATTGTATACAAATTCTGTTTTTTCAAGATCTAGTATTTTTGATATTTGACTTTTGTAGTCTTTTAAATTTTCGTCTATTTCTTTTCTGGTTAGCATTGGGCGTTTTTCTGATTTGTCTGACGCGTCTCCCACTTGTGCAGTAAAATCACCAACTATAAAGACTACTTTGTGTCCAAGTTTTTGAAATTGTCGTAGTTTACGTAGTGGTATGGCGCGACCGAGATGTATTTTGGGTCCTGTTGGGTCTACTCCTAATTTTATACGTAGTGGTACACCACTTTCCAAGTCTTTTAAAAACTCATCATATATAAACACTTCTTCAACACCACGAGTCAGCAGTTCCAAGTTTTCTTGTTTAATACTATCTGGGATTTTAGTATTTTCTGTGCTAGTATTTGACATATGAGATCAATAATACTGATTATAACATATATATGCAACAAAATCACACAGACGTAAAAACACACACTAGATATAAAAGTAAAAAGGGTAAACTTTTTTCAATTTTTTTAAAAGAAACAACTTTTGGGTTGCTTGGTTTATCATTATTAATATCTGCTATTTTTGTAATTTGGATAGCGACTATAAAACTACCAGATTTTAACGACTTTGAAAATAGAAAAATATCTAATAGTACAAAAATATACGATAGATCTGGTAAAATTGTACTATATAATATACATGATAACATAAAACGTACTGCTGTAGTGTCTGGTGATATAAACTATAATATAAAGAGAGCGGCTATTGCTATAGAAGACTCTCATTTTTACGACCATTATGGTATTAGGCCTCAGTCTATATTGCGGGCTGTGATAGTAAACATAATGAGTGGTCACTATGCACAAGGTGGATCTACTATCACACAACAAGTTGTTAAAAATGCTTTACTTACAAGTGAAAAAAGTATAATACGAAAAATGAAAGAGTGGATACTAGCTGTGAAGCTAGATGCTCAGGTCAGTAAAGACGATATAATAACCATATATTTAAACGAGTCCCCATATGGTGGTAGTATATATGGAGTGGAAGAGGCTTCTGTTTCGTATTTTGGTAAACATGCAAAGGATCTTAGTTTAGTTGAGTCTGCGTATCTAGCTGCTATACCACAAGCCCCTTCATACTATTCCCCTTATGGTAACCATAGAGATGCGCTTGAGATTAGGAAAAACTTGGTTTTGTCTCGTATGTATGAGTTAGAAATGATAACAAAACAAGAGTATGATGAAGCTGTGGCTACAAAAACAACCTTTGAACCACAAGAAAGTTCTAATGGTAGGGCTTGGCATTTTGTGTTTTATGTTCGTGAGTATTTAGAGTCTAAATACGGGAAAGATGTAGTAGAGAATGGTGGTTTGAAAGTTATCACAACACTAGATGCTCGACTACAAGCAGAAGCTGAGAAAATAGTTCATGATGGTGCTATAGAAAATAAGAAAAAATATAACGCAGAGAACGCGGCTCTGGTTGCTATTAATCCAAAAAATGGTGAGATATTAAGTATGGTTGGTTCTCGTGGTTATTTTGATAAAGAGATAGATGGGCAGTTCAATATAGCAACTGCATTACGCCAACCTGGATCTGCTTTTAAGCCTATAGTATACAGCCTTGCCTTTTCACAAGGTTACACTCCAGATACAGTAATTTTTGACTTACCTACACAATTTTCTACTCGTTGTGATCCTTATGGTAATCCATTAAATGGAGGAAACATTAAAAACTGTTATATGCCAGTGAATTACGACGGAACTTTTCGTGGTCCTGTTAGTTTAAGAAAGGCTTTACAATTATCTCTTAATGTTCCAGCTGTTAAGTTACAATATTTGGTTGGTGTTAAAAATACACTTAATTATGCAAAAAACCTTGGTATAAATAGCTTAAACGATTCTTCTCGTTTCGGTTTATCACTTGCTCTTGGTGGTGGAGAAGTCTCACTATTAGAACTAACTGGTGCATATGCTACATTTGCAAATGAAGGTGTTTATAATAAACCAGTATCTGTATTAGAAGTTGATGATAATCAAGGTAATGTTCTTGAAAAAGTTTCATATAATCCACGTGACGTATTACCTGCTGAAACAGCTAACACACTAGCAGACGTACTAACTGATAACAACGCTCGTGCAGAGGAGTTTGGACTCAACAGTGCTCTATTTTTTAACGATAGGCCTGTTGCTGTGAAGACTGGTACATCAAACGATTATCGTGATGTTTGGGTGGTTGGTTATACTCCATCTATTGCTGTTGGTATGTGGGCTGGAAATAACGACAATACTCCTATTAATAAAAAGATTGCTGGTTTTGTGGTTGCTCCTGTGTGGCATAAATTTATGGATGTAGTTTTTAAAAACACACCAATTGAGTATTTTCCTGCACCTCCGGTTATAAATACAGATACTTTACCTGTATTACGTGGTGTTTATTGTCCTAGTGGAGATATATCTACTATACTTAAGTTTATAGGTGGTATGGGTAATAGTGTTGGTGGTTATAATGACTCTCAATATAATCTATGGGACACACCTATAAAAATATGGGCGACTACTCACACTTGCCCTTTCTACACTAATCAAATAGATCCAAATAGTACAAGTACGGAAAATATACCTGTTGTAGAGAATGTTTTTCCTGAGCCTGTGGTAAATACTACAAATCAATAAGCTAAAATATGCTAGAAAA
>JAYSXQ010000002.1:0-2462 GCA_043717115.1 bacterium
AGGCGCCGCTTTTACTTTCTAAATAAAGAAACTAATTATAGAGTCTTCAAATAGTTCAACATTGTATCTGCATCTGACACTTCAAATGGATCAGTCTCACAATTATCTGAAAATCCAGGCTCAATGAAAACATTTTTTATCTCTCCATTATCTACAAACATAGAGTATCTCCATGATCTGTTTCCAAAACCTAAATTAGTCTTGCTCACTAGTGCGCCCATAGCATGAGTAAAATCAGCGTTACCGTCTGGTAACATGAACACATTTTTAAGTCCTAGTTTTTGTGACCACTGATACATAACAAATGCGTCATTAACTGACACGCAGGCTATAGTATCAACGCCTAATGCCTTGAACTCCACGTAGTTTGTGTCATATCCTGGTGCATGAGTGCTAGAACATGTCGGAGTGAAGGCTCCAGGTAGTGAAAACACTACTACTTTTTTACCATCAAAGACTTCACTGGTCGTTAAGTCTTTCCATGCGAATGGATTATCCCCTCCTACATTTTCATCACGCACCCTGGTTTTAAATGTTACATTTGGAACTTTTGTTCCTATTAAGTTTTCTTTTGTCATATATGACTAGTATAACATAAAAACTAAACTGGTAACTGGTCTCCGTATTTATTTCTTGTTTGCTTATAACTTAACATTAATTTACTTAACCCATCGTCATAAACTGGTGTTACTTTCAATCTTTCCATTAAACCATTAGTCTTTTTAAGTTCTACTACATATACATCTAGAACTTTTCCCAATTTACTTTTAGTATACTCGTCACTAGTCTTAGCAATTTTTCTCTGTATCAGATCAACAAAGTACTCACATTGTATTTTTATTTGTCCTAGCAATATCGCTCTTACATGTTCATCATGCACATCACTATTTTTTACCCAGGCATCAGTAAATTGAAATAGATTAGTTCTATCTAGTCCTACTATAAACTTTGGTACATTATCTATACTACCTGTATAGTTTCCGTCTGGAGAGGCAAAGTATTTTACTCTTCCTAGTTGACCTTTCAGCAACGACCCTCTTAAAGCTTCTAGTTTTTTTAGTGAGCCTTCTTCGCTTACCGTAACGTCTATTCCCATACTAGTATAAGAAACAAAACCATCTCGACTGTACTCTAAAATAAGATCAGTGCCTTCATATAGGTCATCATACAGAGACGGCATTATTGGTTTCACTTCAGATCCCAGTAACCCCTGTCGTACCGTATCAAAAAGAATAGCCTCTAACACTTCACCGAGAACAATAGACTCTTTTGTATCCTGTGATAACCTTCTATCACTTGCTCTTATGTTAGCAATTTTATTTTCTACATTTCGTATATCTGTTGGTAAGTCAGTGTATTTGGTAAAAGTAGCCATATCTATTCTACGCTTTTGTATTTTACTTACTTTTGCGTAGGCGTCACGATATGTTTTGTGCATAGCACTAACATCAAAAACTTCATGTATATCATGTACACCAGAAAAATTACTAACAACTAGTCTCGTACTTGGCCTATTTGGTTCTGTTGGCAAGTCTGATGGTGGCATATGTCTATTTATTTCTACTTATATTCTTTCTATTTCTAAAACTACTTCTAGCAAAAAACAGTATCGCCCCAGTTATGGCACCCAAGGTATCCATCAACATGTCTTTTTGTGCGTCCCATATATCACCCTGTGAGCCCAGTATCTCTATTCCTGCTTCTGGATTAACAGTTACCGCATACTGCCACTCGAACAGTTCATATGTGCAGGCTAGTGCCATGATGAAAAATATCGCATATGAGTATGCCACCCACTTTTTATTTACAAGGTTATATTTCATTAGTCCCTCTATTATTACAAATGCGTACAGCCCCACACTAGCATGCGCAACCCTGTCATACATGTTTCTGTCGCTACCTATCATATCGTTGAACCAGTCAAACGGAACTAAGGCAAAAGTGTAATGAGCACCTATAACGTGTAAAATTGGAAATATAAAACATAGCACATATGCCATATTTGAAAACTTTATATTCTTAATATATAAAACCACAAAAGCAACTACCGTCAGGACTGAGGTTATAGCCTCCACATACCAAACATTAAAATCAACAGGTTTATAGGCGCTCCACAAGAAAACTAAACTGTAAACCAGAACCAAGGCCGTAATTACACTTTTGTTTTTGTTGAGTAGTATATTTTTCATATGTTTATGTTGTTCTAAGTATAAGATAATTATATCACGCATAACGCAAACTAGTTGTCGTTTCTACCCTTTATTTATTGCTGATTTTATGTTATTATCTGTTTGTCCAGATGGTGCGCACCAAAAGTGCGCACCTGAAATCCAAAAAGTCCCCGTAGTTCAATGGATAGAACGAAAGCCTTCTAAGCTTTAGATCTAGGTTCGATTCCTAGCGGGGACACCAAAACAGTATGCATGCCGTGTGTATATGCTTTTCAAAAAGGGTTTTTTGTG
>JAYSXQ010000011.1:0-6729 GCA_043717115.1 bacterium
TGCCTGCAAGTGTTATATACGGAGTGGCAGCAGTGACCGTGTTGCTGGTGGGGGCTTTGTCATACTTTACTGTGTATCGTCCACTGTCGGCTAATTTAGAGATAATAGGAGGGTTAAGGTCAGCTCCACGTAGTTATGGTGACTTGGCAACTACAACACTTACGGCCTCTCTTAGATTTAAAAATGCAATTAACTCTAAATCCTTTGGAACCACTGAAGCCAATGAGCAAATGATACAGCAGGCAGCTCAATTATCTACTATTGATATGAGTAACCTACCAGCAGATGGTTCTAAGGCTAGCACTACACAGACAGTACAGGACTTTATAAGTTATGCTGACACTCAGTTTGCACAACTAGTAAAAAATAATCCTACTGTTCGCAATACATCAACATATGGATCTTTCTTGCGCCAAGCAGGGCAGACAGACAGAGCGGTAGAGCAGCTAGCTATGGCGTACAAAGGTTCACCTACAAAACAGACTATTGGTTTTGAGTATCTAACCGCACTTGTTCAAGCTGGAAAGATAAACGAAGCTAAGGTAGTTGCTGAAAATATTTATGCTGCAGAGCCTACATTTGCAAGAGCGAAAGAAGTTTTAGACTCTATAAATAAAGAGATAGCATCTAGTACAAAAGCTGTTATAAAAAAGAGATAGTCGAATAATATTTTATAACATCTAGAAATAAACAACGACACCGAAGGTGTCGTTGTTTATTTATTCCTACTAGGATTCTTTTATTTTTTAGAAACATAAAACCCGCCGTGAGGCGGGATTTATGAGGACATTTGTTGTTGTTGTAAGTTGCACACTTTTTTGCACTCACACTATCAGTATAGCATGGCTTTTTTTATTGTAAAGTACCACACTTAACATATGTCTATTTATTTCTTTATATTTTAGTTTTACCTTATTTATAAAAAAGAGGCAGCACCATAGTTAGTATCATTGCTAATACTGTAACCACTGATATTATACCAAAAACTACTTTTACAACGTTTTGATTTTGTTTTGAGAAAAACATAGTGTACACTATAACATAAATATGCAGGAGCTACAACAAAAGAAAATATGGAAGACTTTACGTTATTCAAAACTAGCTATAATTATATACCTGTTAATTACTGTTTATTTTGTTCTAGAGTCTGTAAAGTTCTATGAAAAAAAAGTTAAACTTAATCAAAAACTGAACATAATACACATGCAAGCAGTTGAGGCTGACAGGCAATTACAAAACAAACAAGAAAATGTAAAGTTTTTAAGTACTGATAGAGGTAGAGAGCAGTATCTACGAGAAACTATGCCATTAGCTAAAACCGGTGAAAAGGTAATCATACTTTATGATGCCACCAGTTCTCCTGTGCAGATAATGTCAACCAGTAGCACAAATTGGGATGTATTTAAAAAGAAATTTTATTATTTTATAAATAGGTATACAAATATCTAATAGTCAAACACATGATAGTGTTGTATACTTAACACATTATGCAAGAAAACAATAATCAAACAAGCGCAAAGGTAGAGATATTTAGCACTCCGTCATGTCATTTTTGTCACATGGCAAAAGACTGGTTCACAGCAAATGGCGTGTCGTATACTGATCACGATGTCGCTACTGATATGGAAAAGAGAAAAGAAATGGTAGAGATAACAGGGCAGATGGGTGTGCCGGTTATAAAGATCGGTAATGACGTGATTATCGGTTTTAATGAGCCAAAACTTCGTGAGATACTACATATAGCTTAGTTTTTGTAATAAAAATTAGAAAAATTAAACAGAGCTAAATACACATCATATGAACAATGCAAAAGACTTACTAAAAATGATAGCCAATATTTTAGTTCTTGTTGCAGTTACTACAGTCATATTGTGGTTATTTAGTTTTTTTATACCAGCACTAAATGAAAAAAGAATAAAGTCAAAAACCGAAACTTTGACTTTTAAAGCAACAACTACAAATGGGGTAAAAAGGTCTTTTTTTGATCAGATACTACCAAGTCCGGGTAGTTTTGGATTACCAAAATTCAAGTCAACTACAGGTGTGTATACTCCTGTAAAAGGTCCAACAGTAGCACCTGATTATTATAATAAAAAATACACCCCAGTAACTGATTGGAGTGTGAAGCAATAAAAATAAAAATTGCGCGACGTTGTCGCGCAATTGCATTACTCACCAGCAATGCCGTATTCGATATCATTAAGCAAATTTATATCTTGTGATAATTCTCTCCACCACCTCTGGTGCATTTTTACTTGCACACATGGTGTAGGGAAGGGTATAAAAGTTGTCTCATATTTCTTAACTTTTTTTGTTTTACCACCTCGCCAGCCAAGTATAGAACAAGCTTTTTTGAAAACATCAGCCCATTCATCTTGATGAACATAAAGTCCACGCATCTGTTCCGAAATAATAAACGGTATGTTTGTATCTTTTTTTTGCTGCGCTGTTAGTGTGTTGTAGTGCTTTGAGGCTGCGTCAGCAACTTTCTGTGCAGTACTGGTCATGTAACCTCCAAAAGAAATTATCGAAACTCTGCTTATAGTATACACTTTTTACACAAAAAGTCAATAGTATTAAAATACGTCAGTAATATTATCAATAGTAGTCATATAAAATTCAAGAAAATACCAAATATATAGTATAATTATCAAATGGAAAATATAATATTGCCGCTACATCTATTGTCTCTAATGTTTTGTATTATAACTATCATTCAGTCAGACTTATATGGCAGCAGATGGATACGCGGGAAAATAGACGTACTAGATAGTAAAAAACTGTCTAGTTTACATAAACGAGCATGGGCAGGTTTAGGCCTTATGATAATAACAGGGGCTGTATTATTTTCGAGTAACGCTAGTGTATTACTAACATCTATTCCTTTTTGGGCAAAGATGTTCTGTGTGTTGGCACTCATAATTAATGGGCTACTAATTGGAAAGTTACTACATATAGCGACAGAAAAGAAATTTATAGATGTAGATAAAAACATAAAGAGAAAATTATACATATCAGGTTTCGTCAGCACATCAGCATGGATAACTGCTATGCTACTAGCTGGTTTTATATTACCAGAAGGTCCAACTGATTATTCTCAATTTGCACCAGATGCAAATGCCACTTCCACCACACAGATCACTGTATCTACATCTACCGCTACTATATTTACTAGCAATAGTAAAATATCAGCACCAATAAAAGTTATAAGTAAAGTGACTTTACCAGCTAGTTCCACAGTTTCAAACGTTAAGACTTTTACTATGAGCGATATAGCAACACATAACACAGAGGTCAGCTGCTATACAGCTATAAATAGTAATGTGTATGACATCACAAAGTACATACCATTTCACCCGGGAGGAAAATCTAATATTATGAAAGTATGTGGAATGGACGGTACTAGTGTGTTTACCGGAAAACATGGTAGTGATGAAAAACCGAACATTATACTACGCAGTATGCAAATAGGAGTATTAGTAAAGTAAATCCCTATTGTTTCTGTATTATTTCTGTACTGTGCATATCTGCGTATATCATCTGGGTGTGGTAAGTGGTTTTGTTCTCATATTTTAATTAGATTGTGAACTACTTTGCACTCAGAGCATAGGGTTTAAGATAACAAGTTTACAATCTTAAGTTTTTGTGTTATGATAAATATATGATAAATATAAGAGAAGTAAAGTCAGAAGATGTAGAAAGTGTTGAAAATGTTTTTTATAAAACATGGCTGAAAACTTATCCAAATAAAGAGCTTGGTATTACAGAAAATGATATACATGAAATATTTAAGAATTCTTTTACTTTAGAATCTTTAGATAAAAGAAAATTAAGTTTTAAAAATATGCCCAAAAATAGTAAATTTTTTGTAGCAGAAGACAATAACACCAGTAAGGTAGTGGGTGTGTGTAGAGTTTTCAATAGAGAAGAATATAATCAATTACAGGCTATATACATCCTTCCAGAATTTCAAAAAAAAGGAATCGGTAAAATGCTTTGGGAAGAAGCTAAAATTTTTTTTGATACAAATAAAAAAACTTTAGTCCAGGTTGCGACTTACAACACTAACGCAATAAAATTTTACAAAAATCTAGGATTCAAAGATAATGGTAAAAGATTTAGCGAAGAAAAACATAGAATGCCAATATCAAAAGTTTTAATACCAGAGATGGAGATGGAGATGGAGATATAAAATAACCCTAATCTATGAGAAAAGGGTTATTGTAGGACAATATTTTATTCAAGCTGTTGGACGTTTCCAATTAAAATTGTCTGAAATTCTGTTTGTGCAAGACGGATCACAATTCTCTGGGCCGCATAGACTAGTTTCAGAAAGGAGTAATGTTGTTGCGTAGCCGAATTCTTGCATATACAGAGTTTTTGTTTCTTGGCCACAAATCATGAGTTCATTTTTGTCGTTATCTCCACGCATTCCAAAATATGGAAAATGGTGTAGAAAAAATCCAAAATAACGTTCACAATCTTCAGAATATTTTTTGGTGTCCAGTATGTGATAATGCCACATTTTATCTACTAGTTTTGTTGGTACAATGTTTTTTTCCGGATGGGCTATGCATAATGCTAAAAACATGCGATATGCCGACTCAACGCTGTCACAAGTTTTTAAATCCCAAGATTCTCCCTCTTCTTTGTTTTGTAGTTTGAATCTAATTGGTCCAAGATCCATATCTCTAAGTCCATTAAAAGAATCAACTGCCGATTTTTTACAAACTGTATTCATGATGTTTCTCCAAAAAGAACATAAGTGTATTTACGAAGTGTAAATACTACAAACCTAATCCAATACTAGCACACTAGCCTAAACTTGTAAATATTAGCAAATAATGCTATAATACTGAGACTTTTTATCAAAATACTAATACAATTTATATGCAACAAGAAATCAGAAATATCGCAATCATCGCCCACGTGGACCACGGAAAGACCACACTAACTGACGCATTGATGAAACAGTGTGGTACAGGAGAGGAGGGGTACACTATGGATAGTAACGCACTAGAGCAAGAGCGTGGTATCACTATATATGCTAAAAATACCAGTGTTGAGTACAAAGGCGTAAAGGTAAATATTTTGGATACTCCAGGACATGCTGACTTTGGATCCGAGGTGGAGCGCGTGTTGCGTAGCATAGACTGTGTGTTGCTACTAGTGGATGCACAAGAAGGTCCAATGCCACAGACTAGGTTCGTATTGAAGAAATCGCTAGAACTAGGACTAAAACCTATTGTTGTGATCAACAAAATAGACAAGCCTGCAGCAGATGCAAAGCGAGTACATGATGAAGTGTTCGAGCTTTTTCTAGAGCTGGGTGCAAATGACGAGCAATTAGACTTCGCAACTGTATATGCGATAGGACGTCAGGGTGTGGCTATGAAAAACGAGGCTGATGAAAAGGTCAATCTAGATCCACTACTTGATGTTGTGCTAGAGAGAGTACCGAAAGCGACAGGAGATATAAACAACAAGTTTCGTGCGCAGGCTTTTAATCTTGCATATGATAACTTTCTGGGTCGTATGGCAACAGTGCGTATATATGACGGTAAAGTTAAAACAGGACAGACTGTTACAGTATTAAAACCAACTGGAGAGTCTAGAACCGGTAAAGTGTCAAAGATGTTCGCATTTCGCGGCGTGCAACGTGTCGAGGTTACCGAGGCAGTAGCAGGAGACATAGTCATGATAGCGGGATTTCCAGATATTTTTATCGGAGAGACTTTTGCAGAGGACGCAACAGTAGAACCAGTAAAGGCCATTAACATCGATGAGCCGACAATCGCACTATACTTTTTAGTTAACGATTCACCATTTGCAGGAAAAGAAGGAAAATTTGTAACTACTCGTCAGATCAGGGACAGACTTGAAAAAGAGTTAGAGGTGAATGTGGGTATGCGTGTCAATTTTGATGGAGATAGATACGAAGTTTTTGGTCGCGGAGAGATGCATATATCAGTGCTACTTGAAACTATGCGTCGCGAAGGTTTTGAGTTACAAGTGTCACAACCAAAAGTTATCATACATACTTTGCCAGACGGATCACGTGAAGAGCCATATGAAGAGCTAGTTATAGACGTACCAACAGAACACAGCGGTATAGTAATGGAAAAGTTGGGTAAGAGAAAAGGTATGATAACAGATATGCAAGAAAAAGACGGCATCACACGTATCAAGGCTGAGATACCAACACGTGGAATACTGGGTTATCGTGGTGAATTTATAGTAGACACAAAAGGTCTAGGTATACTGTCTGCTAGATTTACAAAGTTTGGTGCCTACGCCGGTAAGATTGATCGTCGTGATGTAGGGTCAATGACAAGTATGGAAACTGGTAAGGCACTTGGGTTTTCACTTTGGAACTTACAAGATCGTGGTGTCATGTATATACATCCAGCAACTGAGGTGTACGAGGGTATGATTATTGGTAACACTAGCAAAGGTGAAGAGATGGTAGTGAACCCTACAAAAGGTAAACAACTATCGAACATGCGTTCATCGGGTGCTGACGAGGCTATTACACTAGTGCCACCATTTGAGATCACTATTGAGAGAGGACTTGAGACTATGAACAGTGATGAGTATCTAGAGATCACACCAAAATCAGTTCGTCTACGTAAACAGTTACTAACAGAAAGTGAGCGTGCAAAAACTGGTAGAAAAAAGGATTAGTTTTAAGTAAATAATTTTTTATAAATAAAATTAAAATAATATAAA
>JAYSXQ010000012.1:0-18925 GCA_043717115.1 bacterium
CGTAGTGCAAAGCTTTGTTGACGTATACTGCGAAGAGTATAAAAACTTAAAAGAAAAAGAAATAGAGATAAAGAAAATAATCGACGACGAAGAGACAAAGTTTAGAAAGACTTTAGAAGTTGGACTAAAAGAGTTTGAAAAGTATTCTACAGCTAATATAACGGCACCTGATGCTTTTAATTTGTTGCAATCATTTGGTTTTCCTGTTGAATTAACAGAAGAATTAGCAAAAGAAAAAGGGTTAAGTGTAGATATGGAAGGCTTTAAAATACTAAAAGACGCACACAGTGAAGCTAGTCGTACAGCAAGCAGCGGAAAGTTTAAAGGTGGGTTAGGAGGGGATAGTGAAATAGAAACTAAGTACCACACCGCGACACATATGCTACATAAAGCTCTGCATATGGTGCTGGGTGAGGGTGCAACACAAAAAGGTAGCAACATAACAACAGAGAGACTTCGTTTCGACTTTTCGTTCGATAGAAAACTGACGCCAGAAGAGATAAAAAAAGTAGAAGACACGGTAAATGAAAATATACAAAAGAACCTATCAGTTACTCGCAGTGAGGTCACTTTGGAAGAGGCTAAAAACATGGGGGCTATAGGACTGTTTGGCGACAAGTACGGTGAGAGAGTAAGTGTCTACAGTGTAGAAGGTTTTTCGCTTGAGCTATGCGGTGGTCCACACGTGACACACACAGGCGACATGGGGGTATTTAAAATTGTAAAAGAAGAAGCAGTGAGTGCAGGTGTACGCCGCATAAAAGCAACACTTTCATAGTCACTTATTAAAAAACTAAAACAAAATGGGAAAACTTATTATTATAAATGGTCAATCGTGTGGAGGAAAATCAACTACAGTAAAAACATTACTTGAAAATCACAAACACTTTTTCAAGTTGTCATATGATAATGTAAAACGTTTTTATGTCGACTACAAAGCCGATACGCACATGGATATGGTGTACGAAATGTTAAGCTCTATGTCAAAAACAGCTATAGTTCAAGGTTATGATTGTATATCAGATGGTAGCTGGAGAGGTGAGAAAACAAAAGATATCAGAGAAGTATTTGAAGATCACGGATACAGTATATACGAGTTCAATATAGAGGCAGATATAAATGTTATCAGGCAAAGGTTCGCAGAAAAAGTAAAAGAAAGTGCTGAGAAAAATATACCTATTTCAAATACTAGTGTAGAGAGACTGGAACAGTTAAATGACACTTATCAATTAGAGAAAAATAAAAATGCTGTTACTTATAGGTCAGATAGGATGACCATAGAACAAATAGTTTCTGACATAGAAAAAGTCTGTAAATTAAAGTAGCACTTTACAAGTTTCTATTTTTAGTGTAGTATTGAAAGTGGATTATAGATTTTTGTTTTTCAATTTAAAAATGTAAGGAGTGCAACATGATGCCGATACTTGAATACGGTGAATCAGACCTAAACAGCGTAGCGTTCTCTTGGTGGTTGAAAAGTAATTACAAAGGAAAAAATGTAAATACTGAAACCGGTCTGGCTCTATTATGGCAAAAACATTGGCCTGTTAGTAGGCTTAGAGAAAAGTTTAGAAATGAATTTTTAGTATATATACAAAAGTTTTTATATTCGATCGAGTACGATGACGACGGTCAAAAATACCAAACTGAATTGATCGATACACGTGGCTATGTACATTTTCCTGTATCAAAAGAAATGTTAAGTTACATGGGCTGTCTTAAAAATAGACCGAAAAAAATCAACTCTTCTATTTTAGACAGATCAGAAGTAAAAGTTATGCCTAATGGTGCAAAGTTCGTGAGTGAAGAGGAGATGAAAAGAATAAAAGTTCTGTGTTATTTGAATTACTAATAAAAAATAAGAATACAAAAACATACAACAAACGCGAATACGAACAGTACTCGCGTTTTTTATTTTCTTGTGTTATATGATCGTGCTATACTAATTCTATGCATACTAGTTTACGTATAGAAGTAAAAGACGAAGAGACAGATATACTATATATTGATAATGGTACAAAAATGTTTACCTACAGCTCACCCATTGGATATGAATATATAGTTAAAAATAAATTTTCAGAAAAGTCTGCTAACGACTGGTTCTCGTATATCATGTGGTGTTTGCACAGCATATCCTATATAGACAGGATACCTACAGAAATACGTGTACTGTGCAAAGATAACGGAACGTGGTTTTCAGGTATACTGAAAAGGCATAGTTATACACAGTTCTTTACAAATGACAAAGCAGTTCATGTTATAATTGAAACACTGGATAATAATTATGAACGACGTCAAAAGACCTTATCGAAATTTAAGATCTAACACTGGTATATATGTAAAGTCTGCACCCAGTGTTTCTGTTATAAATATAGATAGAGAAAAACAAATAAATAATACAAGAGGTCTAGAAAGACTGGAAAGACCAGAAAGACTAGAAAGACTAGAAAGACCAGACATATCACATAAACTAGACGTATTTGAACGTGATAGAGCAAGGGGGAGAGTAAAAGTAAAAAGAAGAATGTCACTGCTACAGCGGATTTTAATTTTAGTTGCTATTATTTCACTACTCATATTTCTTATGTTAACTTTTGTGTTTAATAGTGCAACGGTTACCATTACACCTCGTATAGAGACAGTTAATTTTAATAATGAGTCACTGACTTTGATCAACAAAGACGATCAAAAAGTCTATGACCTCGTAGAGATAAAAAAACAAGCTAGCAAGTCTGTACCAAAATCAGAGACAAAACGTGTCGTATCAAAAGCGTTTGGTACTATAACTGTTTACAATAACTATAATACAGACACACAGAAATTAGTAAAAAATACGAGATTTGAAACCCCTGACGGAAAAGTCTATAGACTAACTAACTCTATAGTAGTGCCAGGAAAAGTTGGCAATGTACCAGGTAGCATAGATACAAAAGTCTCCGCAGACAGTGTTGGGGATGAGTATAATATAGGCCCTACAAAGTTTACTATACCAGGATTTAATGGGTCTCCTCGTTTTAATGCTTTTTACGCCCAGTCCACATCTAATATGACTGGTGGTGCAAATGGTGAGCGTGCAATAGTTGCACAAGACGATATAGACACAGCGAACACTATACTTAAAACTCAATTAGAGTCAGAAGTTCAAAAAGAAATATCGGCTATATATAAAGACGGATACATGATAGCTACGGGAACTATCAGTTATGAGTATACAGATAATATATCTGATTTGATTTCTAACAAATCAGATGTATATCAAATATCAACGAATGTAAAAGTTTTACTCATAAAAACTTCAGAACTAGCAAAAATCATAGCCAGTAAAGATATCAGTAAATACAATAACGAAAACGTAGACTTGTATATGACAGATAACATAAATAAATTTTCTATTAATTTAGCGAAGGACCAAAAAATATCTTTAATTAGTCCTGTTTTAGTAGTATTACAAGGAAGTGGAGACATACTGTTTAATTCTGATGTAAAACAAATACAAAATTCTCTCGCAGGCAAAAGTGGTGAGCAGAGTAATTTTAATAGTATACTTGCACCTTTTTCTAGTATTGATAGCGCGGTTTCAAAAATATTTCCATACTGGATAAATACTTTCCCTAAGAACCCAAATAAAATAGAAGTAGTACAGGTCTTGCCGAAAAAGTCTAACTAGTATACAATAGAGAGCAATATATGAATAATAATGAAATAGAAGAAGGGGCTGAAATTATAGAAGGTAGGGTGGTGGCAGCGCTACCAAACGCGCATTTTACAGTAGAGACAAAAAGAGGCAACTTACTATCCTATCTCGGTGGACGTATGCGCGTACACAAGATCAGGATACTTGTCGGTGACAAGGTCTCTATCATGTTGGATGAGTACGGAGGCAAGTCCAGAATAGTTAGGAGGTTGTAAATAAAATAAGAATTAAAAAACGCACATCTGTGCGTTTTGTTTTTATATGCTAATCTGTAACTTCAAAACCCAAGTTTTGTATTTGCTCACGCAACTCATCACTGGTTGTCCAGTCTTTTTCGGCTCTAGCTAATTTTCTTTTTTCTATTAAGGCTAACGCTTCTGGGGTGTATTTGATAACTTCTTCCGAATATGAGAGATCTAGACCTAAAACTCTATTCATTTTCAAAATTGTAGAGTAGGTATGTAGAAAAGTTTTGTCTTCTAGTTTATTTGACTCACTTATCATTTCCCATATCACTGCGATGGCTTTGCTACTATTTAAATCATCATATACAGCATCTAAAAACTTTTCATACCACACACTATTCACTCTAAACTTTGTAGCGTCTATTATGTTCTCTCTAATTTTTGCAGACTCATACATATAACGCGCCAACTTTTTGAGAGCAGTCTGTGCAGCATCTAGTGATTCGTATGAAAAGTCTAATTCTTTTCTATAATGCGTTGTTAGCAATAGATATCTGTACGCTGCTGGATTGTACCCAGAGTCTATCAAAGTTTGCAATCTTAAAAACTCGTCATTACTTTTTGACATCTTGCCAGTCTTGTCATTTAGGAAATTAACATGGCACCAGTAATTTACAAAACTTTTTATATTTTGTTTTGCACTATCATGTGCACATACAGACTGCGCTATCTCATTGGTATGATGTACGGGTATATGATCAATGCCACCAGTGTGTATATCAAAATGTTTGCCAAGTAGTGCCTCGCTCATAGCAGAACACTCAATATGCCACCCAGGAAAACCAGTTCCCCATGGAGATTGCCATTCCATTTGCCTCTGTTCATTTATAGAGGTCAGTTTTTTAGAAAGTTTCCACAAAGCAAAATCTGTTTTGTTTTTCTTTTCACCCATATCAACTCGCTCACCAGCGTTTAAATTTTCTATATCTATATGTGCGAATTCTGAATACGAAGAGAACTTACTAGTATCAAAATACACACCGTCACTGGTTGTGTATGTGTATCCACCACGCTCTAGCTTTTCTATTATCTTTATCTGCTCTGCTATATAGTCAGTGGCTCTAGGAAATTGAAAATTGTCAGCGTCAATTTTAAGTAGATCTAAGTCATGCATAAATGCTTCAGTGTAAAAATTTGCAATATCCCAGACGCTTTTGCCTTCACGCTGGGCACCTTTTTCAAGTTTATCCTGTCCATCATCACCATCACCAACTAGGTGTCCTACATCAGTTATGTTGATAACATGGGTTACTGTCTCGTATTTGGTTCGTAGTACATTTTGCAAAATATCAGCAAATACATAAGCCCGCATGTTGCCAATGTGAGCATAGTGATAGACAGTAGGGCCACAGCTGTATACACGCACATTGTTTTCATCTATCGGTAGAAAATCCTCGATCTGGCGTGATGCTGTATTGTATAGCTTTATTGGACTAGTTACTATTTTTTCTTGACTATCTTGTGCCAACTCTCTTTCTTGTTCTCTTTCTTTTGCTTGTTTTTTCATTCTTTATTGTATTGATTATATCATAATATATAGTATAATTAAAAATATATGCATAATAATCACTTCGACAATAACTTTCAACTGAGTCATATCTTCAATCAAGCTTGGCAACTGACAAAGAAAAACTTTTGGATGATGTTTGGTATAGGTGTTATATCTATAATTATAGACTATGTGTTTTCGGTATCAGAAAAATATACACCATCAATGGTTTATTTCTTATTATCGGTTGTCAGTTATATTGTGGGAACATTACTGTCTTTTAATATTTCCAAAATGGTCCTCGATATGATAGATGCAAAAAAGATAGAGATAATGGATATGTTCAAGTGGGATCAAAATGTTTCTAGTAGAATAGTCCCATACTTTTTTGCTACACTTTTGTACAGCATAATAGTTACAATCGCACTTCTACCTTTAGCGATTATAACTATAAGTTTAATCAATCCATTTATCTATATGGCATTTACTTATTATGGTACTATATTTACATTTGGGTTTATCCTCTCAGTAGTTTTAATGTTTCCTGGTATATACCTAGCTATAAAGTATCAGTATGTTAGATACTTGTTAATAGAGAATGATATGAGTATACAGGACGCATTTAAAAAGTCAGGAGATATGACAAAGGGTAACATGTGGAACTTGCTAGTTCTATGCTTAGCTTCAGCAGGTATAGCTGTACTGGGTGTATGTGCATTAATAGTCGGCATCATACCTGCTATTATGGTTGCAACTTTTGCTACATTTTTAGTGTATAGAAAACTTGGATCGAAAAGACATACTGATCACACTCATCAGGCTTAGGGTTTTGTTTATATTTAGATCCACTTTTTCTTTTTAAAGAAAATCATCATAAACACAAAAACAATAAACATTATACCCATCACTTCGTAAAATGCGCCTGGCTCGTTCACTAATGGAGTATCTCTTGTTTCCATACTAAATATAGCAGCAATTAGAGCCAGAGGGAAAACTACAAAGCTCATCAGGGACAAAGTCTTTATAGCATCTGTGGATTTGTTTTGTAGTATAGACTCTGTGGTTGCTTGATAGGCTCGTATAATTTTCTGTAAAAATGTTATACGGTTTTCTAGTTTTTCTTGATAATTGTTTAGTTTTACAAACTTTTCATTACTAGACCATTCATATAGCGCATCAAAAATCAATTTGTGTAGTCGTAGTGCATATGACATATCCAGTAGTGTGAATGAGGCGGTAGACATAGTATTGATAACGTCCGACTTGTAATTTTCAAACAGTTTCTTTTTTATGGTATCTATGTTTCGCTCTGTTTCATCTAGATGCAGATTAGCTTTTGCGTAAAAGTCTTTACAGAACTTGTAAAGCAAAAATGAAGCGTCTATTTCGTTAACTGATTGATAGGAAAAAAAATCATCAGCGAGTTTTTTAAATCTATCATATGGCACATTTTCATCGTACCTGACGGTTATCAGCCAGCGGTGAGACAGTACGCTGTCTATTTCTGTGAATTGACGATCCGAGTCTTTCTTTTTTATCGGCAAGTGTAGTACTGTATATATGTACTGGTCTGTTTTGTTAATAGACGGCTTCAGTGACGGCTCTTTTAGATCACTCATGACAGTGTTAGAAATCAAAAATTCGTCTTTGATTTTTTCCAATTCATCGGCAGTTGGCTTGTATACATCTAGCCACGTTATACCTTTTTGAGTGTATCTGGATATCATGTTTATAAGTATATCATAATAGTGTATACTGTATGCATTAATGTTGCACAAATTTATGAAATATATATATAGAAATGGTTTAGTGATAGTTTTGCTTTTGCTCAGTATTTACACTGGATATGTGTACGGTCAAAAGTCTGACCATGTTATAGCAAGTGATAACACTGGCAGTAGCGCTACAGTCACTTTGACACCAACTAGCATTGCACTCGGCGGCGATTTACTTTCGCAAGTAAAAGGACTCATCGATACAAAGTTTATATCATGGAAAGCCACTTATACTCCGCCGACAAGTAGTGACTTGCAATACGGTATGATAAAGGGCTATGTGGAAAGTTACAAAGACCCATATACTACATTTTTCCCACCACAAGAAGCAAAAAGTTTTAATGAGCAGGTGAAGGGGTCTTTTGGAGGAGTTGGTATGGAGGTTGGCAGCAAAGAAGGACGCATAACAGTCATAGCCCCTATAAAGGATAGTCCTGCTGCAAAGGCTGGTATAAAATCAGGTGATGTTATAATTGCAATAGATAAAAAAGACACTACTAATTTAACTGTTGAAGAAGCGGTCAGAAATATACGTGGAGAAATGGGAACAAAAGTAGAGATAACTCTATATAGAAAAGGTCTGACTGTTCCGATAATAGTAACTATAACTCGTGCCGAGATAAAGATACCAACAGCAGATACAGAGATTAAAAATGGAGTGTTCGTGGTGCATCTGTATAATTTCTCACAAGAATCAGCAGAACTTTTCAGGCAGTCACTGGTTACATTTGAAAAGTCAGGTAAGACGAAACTACTGATTGATCTGCGTGGCAATCCTGGCGGATACCTAGAGTCAGCGGTAGATATAGCAAGTTTATTCTTAAAAGAAGGGACAGTTGTTGTCAGTGAAAAAGGCAGCAAACAGTACGTAGAAAATATACATAGATCAAAAGGATACAATACATTTCCAACTAGTACGCAGATAGCGGTGTTGGTGGACAATGGATCAGCAAGTGCAAGTGAAATACTTGCAGGAGCTTTGCAAGATAATAAAATAGCAAAGGTGTATGGTCAAAAGTCATTTGGAAAAGGTTCTGTACAAGAGTTGATCAACCTATCTGACGGGTCATCGATAAAGATAACTGTTGCTACATGGTATACACCAAACGGTTCTAGTATAACTGAGCATGGCATCACGCCTGACGTTGTAGTTGCACGTGCAACCACAACAACAGCAGTGAGTGAGTTAAATGCTGTTACTTTGTTAATGTTAAAAAAGCGCTAAAAATAGAAATCTGTTTCTGTGCTATAATGCATGCATGAAAGTAATGTTAAACATAGACGTTCCTCGTATAGGACGTAGAGGTGAGATAGTCGAACTCGCTGATGCTCATGCTATGAATGTCATCATCAACAAGGGGCTAGGTGTTCGTGCGACAGACCAGATGATAAGGGGAGTGCAAGACAAGCAGAAAATAAAACTCCAAAGCAAAGCTCGGGATGCGGATAAGTATATAGTGCTGTTTGAAGAGATCTCAAAAGCAGGGCTGGTAGTAAAAAAGAAAATAGATAGTAGTAAGATTGATATGAAAAAACTGTATGCAAAGTTGTCAGCACGTGACATAGTTGACGCTGTGTATGATATTAAAAAAGTTTCTATCAGTGAAAAACAGGTGATAGTACCAGAGGCAACTACTCTCGGTGACTATACAGTGACACTTACTCATAATACTAAAAAGTTTTTAGTGCCAGTACATATAGCATCAGAATAATTTTTGATAATAGTTTTTGCAGAAAATTACTGGTTGTGGTATAATAATCCTACCTTCTAAAAGTAATGTTTAAAAGGTAAAGAAGGGCCTATAGCTCAGTTGGTAGAGCAGCGCATTTGCAATGCGAAGGTCTGCGGTTCGAATCCGCATAGGTCCACAAAAATAAGGAGTGTAACAATTATATTTTCTTACTAGCGTCTTTTAATTTTACTTGTATGAACTTGTATATTAGTGGTAAGACACTCACTAGCACTATACCGTATATGATGTAGTTGATATAATTTTCAATACTGGGAAACATGCTGCCTAGAAAATAGGAAGATAAAAGCAGTAGTGAAGCCCAAGCGCCAGCACCAATTAGATTGTATTTAAAAAACTGTTTTTTATTCATACCTCCTATACCTGCAGCAATGGGTGCAAACGTTCTGACTATGGGTATAAATCTACATATTAATATAGCTGCCACACCGTGTTTTTGGAAAAACTCATGTGCTAATTTTATATTCTTGTCAGAGAATAATTTTTTTAAAACTGGTACACGATGTATATGTTCTATATAATTACCTATGCTGTATCCACACAGACCTCCTAATGTGCTAGATACTATAACCAAAAGTAAAAGTATGTATATATTAAAATCCCCAGTTATGTCACTAGCTGCTACTAATCCAGCAGCAAACAGTAAACTGTCACCTGGTAATAAGAAAAAAATACCGGACTCTAGAAAAGTAATAATAGAAAGTCCTATATATCCATACTCGTGTATTATCTTCATAACGTCGAACATTATCATCTTTTTAGTATAACACAGAGTTAAAGCCACAGGCTTTGACTCTGTGTTTGAAATATTTTGATAATTATGTTGTAATAGTATATGAGTCACAAAATGCGTATCGTGTTGTATGAATTATATGAATAGCGATAATGAAATAATAGAAAAGATAATACGCGGAGAAAAAGAGCTATTTAGTGTGATAGTGGAGAGATACGAGTTAAAACTGTCTAGATATATAAAACGTTTTATATGGGATGTAGATGATGCACCAGATGTACTGCAGAACGTTTTTACTCGTAGTTATGTGTATATAAAAAGCTTTGACAAAAATCAAAGTTTTAATGCTTGGATATATCGTATAGCTCACAATGAGTGTATAAACTTTTTAAAAAAGAATAAAAAGTTTAGTGGATACTCTATAGGTGACATACTCGATATTGATACTTTTATACCGTTTCTAACAGCCAAAGAAAAGTCAGACGATACTACTAACAGCAGAGAGAATAAAGAAGCTGTCGAAAAGTATCTTAATCAGATAGATAGCAAATATAGAGAAGTATTGATATTGTATTTCTTTGAAGAGTTAAGTTACGAAGAGATGTCGAGAATTTTACAGGTGCCAGTTTCTACCGTAGGGGTCAGACTACGACGAGCGAAAGAAAAAATAAAAGTGCTGATGGAAAGGGAGATAAAAATTTAAAATAATAAAATAAAAAAAGTATGCAAGAATTAGAAATAACAATAGAAAAAAAGATACAAGATCTGATAGATACAAACAAAATAAAAATGATACCTAGGTCTCACTTTGTATTAAAGGGGATGCTTGTAATATCTGCAACGATATTTGCTTTTGTATTTGCTGTGTTTATATTTTCATTTGTACTTTTCCGTACTAGACTGGTGCCACCACATGCATTTGGTGAAGTCATGTTTAGACTAGACATGTTGCCGTTGATTATGATAGCGCTACTGTTTTTTATAGCAGGTATAATTACATTAATCTCGCACAAATATCAATTTGTCTATAAGTTTCCAGCACTGATAACGGTTATATTTTTCATATTAGTTATATCTGGAGTTTCTGTGCTAGTAGATGGCATGCAAATGCATGATAGACTACGCCACAAGATACCGACTTTTTATAACCGTGAAATATTTGCGTACCCTATACGGTAATAGTTAGTATGAGAACTGCAGATCTCCATATATTATAAAGTTACATATATTCATTAATTAAAGACACACTATGACAAATAAAAGAAAAATTGCAATGACATTTGCGAGTTTGACTATGGGAGGGTCTATGATAGCTTCGGCACACATGGGAGATATGGATACTAATGCGGCAGCGCTCGCTGACAGGTTCACTGTGGAGGCTAGTATACTTGGAGTAACAGTAGACGATGTTAAAAATGCATGGGCAGAGGGTAAAGATATGCGTGATATAGCAAAAGAAAAAGGTATCAGTGAAGTAGACTTGAAAAAGAAAATGGATACAGCACGTGAATCTGAAATGTCTACAAAAATGCAGGCTCTGGTCAGTACTGGAGTCATAACACAGGCTCAAGCCGACAAGAGAATGGACACTATGAAGATAAAGTTTACTAATAAGGTTGCAGGGAAAGGTGAAAAACATGTAGGGGGTTGGAAAAATGGTTTTGGTTTATTTTCAACAACACAGTAGTTTAGCGTTTTAGTTTTAAGATACAATAAATACCTAGCGCTTGTAAGTGCTAGGTATTTATTGTATTATTAGTGGTATGTATTTTATACTTTCTATTACTATAATTTTAATTTTAGTTGCATTTATAGTAAAACACCCATATATACGCGAGAACAGTCGTGTCACAAAAGACATAGTAGCAGTAGCTATAGGAGTCATGTTTTCAGTACTTAGTTTACATCTCCTACCAGAAGTTTATGGTGGTGAGAGTGATATAGCTCCATATGTATTTTTGATAACGCTAGTATTTTTCTACGTGCTGGGATGGAGTACTCACAATCATGAACATGAAGAAGATACTCATGATCATGGACATGTAACTAAAATAGTCCCTATGTTTTTAGGTCAGTCAGTGCATGCTATTGCTGATGGTATAACTATCACTGCTAGCTGGCTGGCAAGTCCACTAGTTGGCGTGGTTACTAGTGTAGCTATAGCAACTCATCATATACCTATGATGAGTGGTATAGCTGAGAAAAACAGAAATGAAATGAAGGATAGTCACATCACTATCGCGACCGTAGTGTCTAGTAGTTGTATGTATATAGGGGCACTACTCGCGTATTTTCTGTCTTCGTATTTAGTACCTAGTATTTTTATAGCTATCGCGGCTGCATCATTTGCATATATAGGTGGATATGATTTGACTACATATATAAAAGAGACTAATGACAAAGCCATAACTCGTAGAGTGCTATTTTTAATACTAGGAGTGTTACTGGGTGCACTAACGGAATTAATAGAACATATACACTTCTCTTTTTAATGCTCTCACTGTATACTGAGTGTATGTTAAAAACTTTAAAAAACTTTTTCATAGAAGATGAAAAACAGACAGAGCAAGTTTCTAAAGTGTTAGAAACAACAGTACCAAAGAAAGCAGCAGATAGAAAAATGGCAGATATGCGCTCTGTTAATAGTGGTGTGTGGAATAGGCCAACTATCAAGCCCTCTGGGATAAGAGAGGTGCACTATGAGGGGATTAGTAAACAGAATACTATTAATGGTGGTACTTTAGAAGTGGCGAGCACTACAGCAAAGAAAAAAGTTTCTATAAAAAGCAAAAATAAGAATGCTACTAGGGTGGCAATAAATGGTTTTGGTCGCATAGGGAGAGCTTTTTTAAAGGTCGCTTTATCAGAACCTGACATAGATATAGTTGCTGTTAATGATCTAGGCGACATACATAATATGGCATATTTACTAAAATATGACACGGTCTATAAAAAAAGTAACTTTGAAGTAACTGTCGAAGAAAAGTCAGAGACTGAAAAGTATTTGCATATTAAAAATTCTAAAAAGTCTGTCACTATACAGTTTGTAAGTCAAAGAGATCCGACACTGTTACCATGGAAAGGCCTGCGTATAGACGTAGTAGTAGAAAGCACTGGACTGTTCACTGCATATGACAAAGCTCAAGTGCATATTACTAGCGGAGCAAAGCGTGTTGTGATATCCGCTCCAGCAAAAAAGGGTGAAGACGCGAGTATAAACGGTGAGACGGTATTAATGGCAATCAACGAAGATAAAATATCAACATGTGACATCACTTCTAATGCATCGTGTACTACAAATGCCTCTTCACCGATCATTGCCATACTTGACGAGGTTGTAGGAATAAAAAAAGCCATACTAAACACAGTACACGCATATACTGCCAGCCAGTCTATTGTGGACGGTCCAAATAAAAAAGACTATCGCGAAGGTCGCGCTGCTGCACAAAACATAGTACCGTCAAGTACCGGTGCAGCCATAGCAGTCACAAAAGCATTTACACAATTAGAAGGAAAATTTGACGGGGTGTCTATGCGTGTACCTGTTCCAGCAGGATCTATCGCTGACATAACATTTATCGCGAACAGAAACACTACAGCGGAAGAGATAAACGCGGCATTAGTAACGGCTGCAAAGTCAGATAGATGGCAGGGGATATTTGACGCAAGTTCCGAGGAGCTGGTCAGTAGCGACATACAAGGTTCACCTTTTGCGTCCATAGCAGACCTCAAAATGACTCGTGTGGTTGATGGTGACCTGGTAAAGGTTCTAGCTTGGTATGATAATGAAATGGGCTACACTCATACTCTAGTGCGCCATGTAAAACTCGTCGGCCAATACATAAAAAGCAAGTAAAGTATATTTAATACAATGCCTTGCAAAATATTACCATTTGCTGTATAATATGGATTAATATGGTAGTAAGAATGAGACACACAAGAGCGCATACGGCTAACCGTCGCTCACATCACGCACTAAAAGCGCTTAATTTAACAGCATGCCCACAATGTAAAGCAGTTGTGAGACCTCATCGTATGTGTGACGCTTGTGGATATTACAATGGAAAATTGGTAAAAGTTGTTAAGAAAGAAGAATAAAACTATTCTTCTTTACACAGCTCCTTAACATATCAATATCATCTCTATGAACGCTAAAAACACCAGTCCACGTCATATAGCTAGAACGCTAGTCATGCAGAGCATGTATGAGATGGATATATGTGAAGCATTCAATATGGGGGAGACTGAGAGATTTGCTCTTTTAAAGAGAAACATACAAGAGTTCGCGCCAGACTTGTCCGATATATCGTATACTCAGGACTTGTTAAGTCAAACTGTTAACAGACTGGTCACACTAGACGAGATCATACAAAAAGCAGCACCAGAGTGGCCAATAGATAAGATAGCTATAGTAGACAGAAACGTTCTACGTGTAGGGCTGTATGAGTTACTTTTTGCGGATAGGGATAATGTGCCACCAAAAGTAGCTATAGATGAGGCTATAGAAATAGCAAAAGAGTATGGAGGTGAAAGCAGTGGAAAATTTGTAAATGGTGTACTGGGAGCTATATACAAAGAGCTTGGCGAGCCTAACAAAGATCAAATATCAAAACGTGAGCCAGTTGTCGAGAACATGATAGGTATAGTTTTGACTTCGCACATGAATGATATAAAGTACGTAGGACTAGTACATGATATATTTGGAAAATGGACACTGTGTAAAAGTAAAATGCAAATTGGCGAAGACGAACCTACTGCAGTTACTCGTATAGTTAAAAAAGAGTTCGGATTAGAGTCTGCACATATAATAGAAAAACTTGGTGAAAATGCATACATTGCACATCATCCAGAAAAAGGTAAAGTTAAAAAACAGGTTACTTACTATCTTGCTAGTACCGATCATAATAAACCAGTAGTAGAGCAGGGTAAAGGGCTCGATAATGCTGCATGGTGGGCAACTGTAGATGTGGCTGCTCTGACACTGTACGATGACATGAGACCTATTATCAACCACGCATTAGTTTCTATCGAAAAAATGCCCCTTAGTTAAAGCTGCAACAGGAAGAGTAACAAAAATAACATGCAAGACTTTTTAGAAAAAAATAACATAATATACAAAAACATAGAACTGTATGAACAGGCTTTTGTACATCGTAGCTATATCAACGAAAACCCAAAATTCACACTAGGTCATAATGAAAGATTAGAGTTTTTAGGTGACTCTGTACTAGAATTGATCGTGACTGATTATTTATATCACAAATACACCCATCATGCAGAGGGTGATATGACAGCATACAGATCAGCGCTAGTGAACACCATTAGTATCGGAGACGTAGGGGAAAAGTTAGGATTTAACGACCATTTAAAACTGTCTCGAGGTGAGTCAAAAGACATGGGACGTGCTAGAGGGTCTATACTTGCTGACACATACGAGTCATTTTTAGGTGCCATGTATCTAGATCTTGGATATGAAAGATGTGTAGAGTGGGTGCGGGATACGCTGCTGATTAATACTGACACCATAGTACAAAGCGGGCAATACAAAGACGCAAAGTCTCTCGTTCAAGAAAAAGCGCAAGAGATAATGCAGACAACACCAACGTACAAAGTCACTAGTGAGTCAGGTCCTGATCATGATAAACTGTTTATAATTGCTATATTTTTTAATAACAAAGAAGTGGCAACAGGCGAAGGCAAGAGTAAGCAAGAGGCAGAGTCTGATGCTGCTAAGAACGCACTTATAAAATACAAATGGGCATAATCGTCAAAAATGTAATAGAAATAGTATGAGACTAGACGTGTACTTGGCAGAAAATAAAATGACTAGGTCTAGATCGGAGTCTCGTGACTATATATTAAGAGGTAAAGTTATAGTGAGTGGAGAAATTATAAAAAAATTAGCATACTCAGTAAAAGATTTGGATAAAATAGAAATAAAAGACTATAAAAACTTGGTAGCACGTAGCGGTGAGAAACTACTATATGCCATAGAACATTTTAATATTAACGTCACAGATAAAAACTGTATAGATGTAGGCTCTTCAACTGGCGGATTCACTCAGGTTTTGTTAGAGAGGGGTGCCGAGCACATAACTGCAGTGGATGTAGGTACGGAGCAGTTTGATAAAAAGTTGCTAGAAAAGTATAAAAACAAAATAGACCTGCATGAAAAAACTGACATTAGAGACTTTACAGAGAGAGAATTTATAGAATCAGAGAAAAAGTCTTTTGATATAGTAGTATGCGATGTATCTTTTATTTCTATAGAAAATATTTTTGCTAGTTTAATAAGTCTAGCTCTTGGAAAATCTAATGCTATATTTCTTATACTTATAAAACCACAATTTGAAGTAGGTAGAGAGACTAATAAAACAGGAGTTGTTACTGATGAGAAACTTTTTGAAAATATAAAAACTAAATACACAGAAATGTTTAACTCTGCTGGATTAATAGTTGTAGATATATTAGACTCACCGATACAAGGCGGGGATGGCAATAGAGAGTTTATACTATACGCAAAAAAGTAACAGGTAGAAACTAAAAATCCGCTACTTTCATTTCTGGTAATTGAAAATCACCAAACACGTCCTCTTGTACCTCGATAAAACTCGTTTTCTTTTCCTCGAACATCAGTTTAGTATTACCTGTCGGACCATTACGATGTTTTTCTATTAGTATCTCCACTATATTGTTTTTAGTATTCTCTTCGCCGTATTTGTCTTCTCGATGTATAAATATAACCACATCCGCATCTTGCTCTATGGATCCCGAGTCACGTAGGTCAGACAGGCGAGGTTTGCCACCACGTTGCTCCACGTTACGAGACAGTTGTGACAGGGCAATAACGGGAACGTTGAACTCCTTTGCTAGACCCTTGAGACTTCTAGATATGTCAGTGACTTGATTAACCATACTATCGTATTGCCTGGTTGTACCCATCAGCTGCATATAGTCTACTATCACTAGCCCAACAGGCTGAGAAGTTTTCATTCTTCGTAAAACTGAGCGCATATTAACTATGTTGTTCGCCGGTGTATCGTCTATGTATATAGGTGCTTTTGCAAGTTCATTTAGTCCGGCTTGCAGCCTCTCTATATCCTCCTCCATTGATAACTTTCCAGTACGCAGTTTCCATCCGTCCACTCGTGACTGCGCAGCTAACATACGATCAAACAGTTGCTCCTTGCTCATTTCTAGCGAAAACACAGCCACATGTGTACCGTGCTTTACAGCGGCAGTACGTGCAAAATCCAAAGCCAGCGAAGTCTTTCCGACTGATGGACGAGCAGCTAGTATGATCAGGTCAGACTTTTGGAAACCAGAGAGCTTGCTATCAAGGTTTTTAAAACCAGTAGGCACTCCTCTTATGCCACCTTCACCATCATGCATTTTCTCGACTCTTTTCCAGGCGTCCTCTATCAAGTCACCTAGATGTACTAGTTTACCTGCACCACTACCACTACTAGTGATATCAAAAATCTGCTTTTCTGCGTCTTCGAGTATTTGCGCTACTTCTATTTTCTCATCAAAACTAGTATCAGCAATTCTAGTACTAGCCTCGATCAGCTTTCTCAGTAACTCTTTTTTCTTTAACAGTGTGGCGTAGTATTTTATATTTGCTGCGCTACCTACTACATTTGAAAGTTCAGCGATGTATAATGCACCACCAACGCTGTCTAGGTCTCCCAGAGACTTTAACTTTTCATGTAGTGATATGATATCAACTGGATCCTTTTTTGCAACTAGTAATGCTAGAGCACGCCATATGATGCGGTGTTTTTGTGCATAAAAAGTATTTTCATTTACGATGTCCTCAACGTCATAGTAACTGTCAGGCGATATCATGATTGCGCCAAGCAGTGCACGCTCTGCCTCGAGGTCCTGAGGTGGTACACGTAGCCCTTCAAATGAAAATGGTTTTTCATCTTTTTTATATTTACCTTTTTTGTATTCTGACTTGTAGTTTTGGTCCATCTTGCTCTATAGTATATACCTGTTAAAACCATGCGACTAGATTGCGCAATGCTTAAAAACAGGGGATTGTGTGGATATGTTCTAGATACACTACAGGGACTATGTTTGACAGGTGTTTTACAACATGATACTATGTAAAAGTCAAATCAATTCATTAAAAATTAAAGGAAAAGAAATGAACCCTAAGTACATGGTTGCAGTAGTCATAGTGGGAGTAATTATACTCGCTGTGTGGTATTTTGGATATAAAAAGAAAAAGTAGTCCTCCGTAGATTATCCTACGTAGGACAAGCAAACAAAAAGGCGTAACCATACGGTGCGTCTTTTATTTTTGTCTTAGTTATGTTAGTATTTTACTTAGTAGCACTTTTTCTCAAAAACTAAACAGAGGTATGTCATGTCAAAAGGAATTGTTAGCCACGTAAACACGTCTTTGGACCACCTAGAAATTTCATTTCTTCCACCAGACAGAATAGGGTGTATGATTGAAGTGGATCCAAGATACACTCATCATGAAGCCCTCAAATATGAAACCAAATGTTTCTACTGTCAGTTAACATTTAGTAGTATTAGTTACAGTAAGTTTTTTGTTGAATTCACAAGTATTCGAAGATCAACACCACCATCAGAAAAAATTGAATTTACTTCTCTTGCTTTGGCTATCGATGAGCTCATAAAGACAACAAAAGATGGACACATTGCTTGGATTTCAAACGGCCTAGACCTTGTTGCAACGGTTGATTGCACTTAAGCTGTTTCAAAACCTAAAAAGACGCAACCATACGGTGCGTCTTTTATTTTTGTTTGTATTTTAATTTAAAAACTATTCTGCCTTTTTATCTATTTTATTAAGTGGGGACTTTACAAATACAAAATACACAACTGCAAGTACAGCTACAAAATTAAGCAGGCTGGAGATGAATGCACCATATCCAAAAGTGATCTCTGTATATGGTACTGTGTACTTCATAGCTGATAAGTTGGTGGCACTGCCAGCAACTAAACTGATAATCCAGCCGATAATAGGGTTGATCAGATTATCAACAATGCTTTTTACCAACTCGGTAACAGTGCCTCCCATGATAATACCAACAGCTAGTCCCAGCACTCCTTTTTCTCTTATAAAATGTATAAATTCTTTCATATGATCAATAGTTTATCATACTATATACACCCAGCAAGCACGTGGCGTAAGGCGAGTATTTATGCTATAATAATTTTTAATACAAAACAGCTTTTCTGTAGATTCTCTACAGTAGTT
>JAYSXQ010000013.1:0-6700 GCA_043717115.1 bacterium
TATCTACTTTTAGTGCTGAGTTAGACAAGTACGATAGATTTGTAGTTTTTTTGCAGAATAGGATAAATGGTGGTGGGAGAACGACGGAGCAAAACATAACTCCAAAAAATCTTAATAACATTAATTTACGTACCAAACTTATGTGGGGAGGAGTTGTATTAGTATTCATCTTCTTTTTAATAAATGTTTTCAGCTCTAACTACAGTACAAAAACTGAGTCTGTGGCTGCAAATAAAACATTAGCAATTACTGTACCCCCTTCTCCTACAGTAGATGTTAATCGTATACAAATAGCTGGTGGTGACATATACGCTCTTACAAAAATAAAACATGTCATAGATGGTGAGATGTTGATTGTTGCTAGAAAAGAAACTAACAACCAAAACGTATTGCTATTCAAAACAAAAGTGGGAGCTGACTACAAATACAATTACTTGGGTACCATCTCAGACACTGTTCCCCTAGCAGATAATGCTGGAACAGCGATCACAGCTGCACTTAGTGGATATGATCGTACTATTTGGGTCATATTACTGGCAGATGCAAAAATGGTGAATAGAACCTATTTTTCTCAAGACATAGTTAGGTTTATGAATCAATTATCTAATGATACTAAAAACCCCCCTGTAAGAGAATTGCACCTGTGGACTGGTCAAGTTTTGAGCGGTACATATACACCTTATTTAGGTAAGTGGGTTAAAGATAAAAACTAAACAACAAAACCTGTGCATTACATGCACAGGTTTTTTCAATATTAAAATATTTTACTTTATAGACTTAGTCTATTGAACAGAGGTTTCTCTGGCATGCGATTTTCTTTTACACAGTTATATATTTCCATCGCAGTGCGCGGCATGAAAAAATACAGATGATGTCCGATGTCGAGTAGCCTATATAGAGAGTTTCGTATTATCTCCAGAGCTTCTTCTTTTGTATCTTCTGACTTTATCAATTTAAAAGGTTCAGTAGATTGTATATACTCATCTAGTTTTTTCTGCTTTTCAGTAACCATATGTATGGCCTCGTTTATCTTAAAATTATCAAGTGCGTTTTTATAGTCTATATCTAGCGTTGTCTTTTCCACTGCTTCTAATATACTTTCTATTTCTTTTGCGTTGATATAATTAGATGCAAGTTTCATTATTCTATTAACCTGATTACCTATACCGTTTTGAAGATATGAAGTGTACGCCGCCTGCATACTGACAGTTGTGATATCACTATCCTCGTGATTTGAGACTTCATGACACATCATAAACCTTAACACTTCTTCTGGAAAGTCAGTAGCTGTTTTATACTTTTCAATGATATCAAATGGACTGACGACGTTACCGATACTTTTGCTCATTTTCTGTCCGTCACTGATAATGTGTCCGTTTATAATTATCTTTGTGGTGTTGGGTATACCTGCAGACAATAACATAGCTTGCCATATGGCGCTCTGTGGCTTGTTATTGTCTTTACCACAATACTGCACTACTGCTCTGTTTTCGTTTCCATTTTGTAGCCAGAATTTTGAGAAATTATCTTCTACGTTCTCTGACTTATCTGCCCAACCAAGAGTAGATATATAACTGGTAAGTGCATCGAACCATACATACATCACATGATCTGAGTCGTCAGGCACACTGACACCCCAAGGCATTTTTGATTTTAATCTAGATATAGAAAAATCATGCAATCCGGACTCTACAAACTTTTTAATTTCATTTTGCCGGGTCTCTGGTATTGTGATGTTATCAGCGTACAGTTCAAGTAGCTGCTTTTCGTATTTTGAGAATCTAAAAAAATAATTCTCTTCCTCGCGTGTCTCTATATCACGATTTATATGTAGTGGGCACTTGTTGTCCACTAGCTCACTATCAGTTTTTTCCATCTCGCACCCGATACAGTATTTTATAATCTGTTTTGATTTATATATATCACCATTTTCAAAACAGATGGACCACATTTTTTGTGCGGCACGTATATGTTTTTCATCGGTTGTACGTAAAAACCCATCATAAGAAATGTTAGCAAGTTTACAGAACTCCTTGAACCTATCTGAGTATTTATCGACATATAATTGAGTGTCTAAACCCTCTTTTTGAGCCCCTTCATATATTTTTGATCCATGTTCGTCTGTTCCTGTATTAAAAAATACCTCATACTTTTCAGAGCGTTTATAACGAGCGATAACATCTGCTCTTATAAACTCCATAGCATGACCTATGTGTGGGTCAGCGTTTACATATGGCAATGTTGTAGTTATGTAAAATGGCTTCATGTTACTTTTTTTGATTTAGTATTAATATTTCTGTTAGTATTTAATGTAGCTTAGTCTGTTGGTATCTTGTGTGTATCTATATCACTCAACAACTCTAGAAAAATGCTCGCTAGTGGAACAGCTAGTAATATACCCCAAAAACCAGCCAACTTTGCACCTACTATCAATGCTACTATCACAACTATACTAGGTACACCAACCATCCTATTCATTATTTTTGGATAGATAACATGGTTTTCTAATTGCGCTAACACAAAACAAGAAGTTAAAGTTATAAGAGCTAGCGGCCAACCACCAGCAGAAAAAGCAAGTAGCACTGCTGGTATAGCAGCCAAGGTTAGACCTACTAGCGGTACCATCTCTCCAAAAAAAACAAGAAGTGCGAGTAATGCTGCATATGGAACCCCTATCAAAGTCATGACTATAAACATAAGTACTGCCATGATTACTGCTAAAAGCAGTTGACCCTGAGCCCAAGCACTTATCTTTGTTTGGCTACGTGACCACAAGTCTATAATGTAGACTTCGTATCTTTTTGGTGTAACTAGTCGTAAAAAATTCTCAACCCCTTTCTCTTCACTCGCCATATAAAACGACAACACTACTATTATCACAAAGTTAAATACAGTGTTCACCAATGCGCCAGTGGCTGCTATAGCAGATCCAGTACCCACCACAAAGTTTTTAAGCACGCTCAAAACCTCACCTTTTGATATGTCTTTTGATATGTCTTGTATGTATACAGACAAGTCCTTAAAACCTAAGTCACGCCCCATAACCTGCATACTCTCTAGCATTGTTGGTAGTTTTTGTATAAATGCAGCTACGTCATCTGCTAATTTTGGTACAAAAAACGCTATAACTGATCCTATGACAACTGTAAAGAGTATATACACAGTGGCTACAGCAAAACCACGAGGCAATCTATATCTTTTGAAAAACTTTGCCATAGGCTCAACAGAAGAGGCGATAACCACAGCAACTAAAAGTGAAACCATGAGTGTTCCTAACTGAGACAGTACATATACTAAACCTACTAGCAATAATGCTCTAAGCATAGTTCCAGTAGACAGGGATATATATTGTATATTTTTAGTATTCATATATTGATTTTACTTATATACTTTTATGAAAACTAACTAGTAGTGACTCATAGATACCTGAGCGTCGACTTTTTTAATCAAGTCGATTATAACTGAAACTGCAATCAAAAGTGAGGTACCACCTACTTGCAGTGTGCTGATACCTGTTATACCAGAAAGTATAATAGGTAGTAGTGCCACTACTCCTAAAAACAGTGCACCCATAGCAGTCACACGCATCAACACGTCAGACATATACGCAGTTGTAGCGTCTCCTGGTCTGTGACCTGGTATGAAGGCTCCACTTTTTTGCAAGTTCTCTGCAGTGCGTGTAGGGTCAAATGTAACAGCTGTATAGAAGAACGTAAACACAACAATCAGTGTAAAGTACACTACTCCATATATCCACGGATTGCCTATAAACAGAGCTACTTTATTTGCTACTGTTTGCAGCATAGCTGAACCAGAAGTAGCCATCAGTTGTGCTAGTAGTTGTGGGAACATTAAGAGAGATACTGCAAATATTATCGGTATAACACCAGCTTGAGTAAGACGTAATGGCAAGTATGACGTGGTGACTCCACTGTCGGTGGCATAACCCCTCGATTGCTTTGCATAAGCTACTTCTAGCGGCCTCTCGGACTCTGTAACTGTAACTATACCTACTAAGACTATTACAAAAGTTATAAACAGTGCTATATAAAGTGGTATCTGTGCTGTTCCTACACCGCTGATTACACCAACTAGCTTACTTGGTAGTGTCGCGACTATACCTGCAAATATTATAAGAGATATACCGTTACCTATACCTTTTTCATTTATAACTTCTCCTAGCCACATCATTAGCATAGACCCTGCAGTGATAATCAAAACATTTAGCCCCATATGTAGACTATCCAGATGAGGTATAGCACCCTGTCTTGTAAACAGTGTCAGCAATCCAAAAGCTTGTAGCACAGCCAGAGGTAAAGTTATCATACGACTATACTGAGCAAACTTTCTGCGTCCCATTTCTCCATCCTCTTGTTGCATTTGTTTTAGTCTTGGCACTAAAACGGTCAATACTTGCATGATAATACTCGCAGTTATATAAGGCTGCACACCCAACATCACAATAGAAAGTGACGATAATCCACCTCCTGCAAATATATTAAGTAGTCCTAAAAACTGATTACCTTGTATATAGCTAGCTAGATCCGCACCTGAGATAGATGGTATAGGAATAGCTGCCAACACACGAGTTAGTAATAATATACCCAAAACAAAGAATATCCTATTTCTAATTGACCTATCAACAAATACTGATTTTAAATATCTAAACATAGTGGGTCTAGTATAGCATATTTAAGATATTAAAGCCAAAACTGATATTTATGGTGTGGGGGCTGACATATTATCATCGATAGCGAAAGTGTCATCTGATATGATAGTTATTTTTGTGTTATTGTCCAAAAAATCAAGTGGATCGCTTAAAATGATTGGGTCTACGAGTGGCGGTAGATTTTTTTTCCAATCTGCTTCCACTTTTTCTCTATTATTTTTATCTGTCTCTGGCTTCTTACTCCATTTGTAACCTATCCAATCTGCAAACCTTTCACCTTTTAACATACCTTTTGCAAATGACGGTAATGCGTCTCCCATAGCACCTACTGTATCGTTAATGAGTTTCTGTTCCTCTTTTATTTCTTTCATTTTCTGATATACGCGCTCTCTGTCTTCTGTGCTCAGGTTCTCATATGCATCTGAGTGATACAGTTTTTCAATTTTCTCAAAAGCAAAGTACAGATCACGATAGGCTTTTTTATAACCGTTCAATGCCTGCCTGACTTCGCTACGGCGGATTTTCTTTGTTGGTGCTCTATCTATTTGCTCTTTCCCAATTTCTTTTCCAGTTTTACCAGATATGCGCATCTTAATCGCTTGCATAAAAGTCAGCTTGTTTCCACTGCTCTCTACAAAACTTTTTGTGAGACTATTAGCCTCTTGGAGATGTTTAGCTGCGCTTACTATTTTTATGTCTACTATTTTTAAGTCTTTTTCAAAGTCTAACTCTTTCTTTTTTTCAAGTCCATTTTCTATAGACTCAAACATACCTTTTATATTAGTCTCGTAGGCTTCCGCTAAACTTATCTGAGTGATATTATTATATCCAGCTTGCTTCAAGCTATTTATTTCTGTTATCTGTTTTACCAGCACAGACTTTTGATTTAGGGCACGTATGTAAAAAAGTCTCTTCTGTACTGCAGTCAATCCTCCTACATTTGCTGGGTCTGCGACTTTTGCTTTTATCTCAGCATCTATAGTCAATAACGCTAAACTAACACCCTCCATTTTTTCTACAACCCCGTCTAGCTTTTTATCTGGACTGGTAAAACTATCTCTTTTTTTATCTAATAGTTCTGTTATTTTTGAAACTAGATCACCTGATCCTGTACCATTATATATGGATCTTACATTATCATTTACAAGATCCAGTAAGTCCTGACGTATCACCGCGCCACTAGCTGTTAATGCCGCCATCTCTATTGACTGAGTAGTGACTTCAGCTTTATAGTTTTTTAACTTTAAAGTGTAATAAGACTTTTCTTCATCAGATAGCCTACCTGCTCCATCTTTATCTTTTATTTTCTTGGCTATTTCTAGATATAAAGCATTCAATCCATCACCATTTTTCTCTAGCTCTTTTTTTATTTTATCCAATTTCTTTTCTGGTGTACTTTCTAACGCATCATTTTCTAAGTCTTTTACAGAGGTTCCTTTTGCTGTAATCTTAGCATTTAACTTAACTATTTCAGTATCAGCTCTAGTGTTTAGGTTTTTAATTTTACCTTTTGATTTATCAGAGTTAGTAAAATTTTGACTTGCTAGATCAGTTTTAAATTGTTCTATATCCGAAATGGCGCTAATCAAAGTATTAGCATATCCTGTTTTTGCTGCTTGTATTTCTGTGTTTGTTATCGGTCTTTTTGAAAGTTGTGTAGTGTATGTTTGATTTGCTGCTCTCTCTGTAGTACTATTCGCAGTTACAATACTTGTAAAACTTGCGTCAAAACTATTCAATATATCCGCGTCACTTGGTGACGGTGGTATTGGAGGTGCGCTAGGAGATGGTGCTGACGATGATGGTGGTGGCATATATGATACAAGTATATCATAGAAAAATACCCGCAATTATACACATACACACACTGTATACGAGGTTATACTGTGTAGATTATCTCACAATGATAGGTAGATCAGACTTTTCAAGTAATACAGTAGCAGTTGAACCACGCATCTTTCCGTACACCTCAACACTCATAGTTGTAGTTGGAGATACTAGGTTTTGTAAAGTAAAAAATATAGTATTTTG
>JAYSXQ010000014.1:0-2024 GCA_043717115.1 bacterium
ACCAGCATAATCTGACAAGAAAACTTTTTCTATATTTCCTGCTTGATACATATCCACCATAAAGTCCTCAACAGGTTCACCTATTTCTGCATTTACATTAGAAGCCTGCCCATACATTCCAGCAGCATCGTCTCCGCAACAGTCACAGGACTCGCATGAGTCTGAATACTCCGTATTATCATTTCTCATACACACACCACCATTAGCACACGGGCAATCCTCACAAGCATTTCCGCAGCAGCCATCTGCTCCACAGGCTAAACCTTTATTTTCTTCTTCTTTGTGCATATATTTTATTTTTGTTAGATTTGTGTTAGATTGTATACTATTAATACTATGACTATAACACAAAATAGCAATAAAGTCGAAAAGAAAAAAAGTAAAACAGTAAATAAAACACTACAAAAGATAGTGGTTGTCACTGGACCCACAGCGTCGGGCAAGTCTGATCTAGCTGTGTCTATCGCACTTGCTAGAAATGGTGAGGTGATAAGCGCAGACAGTAGACAAGTCTATACAGGACTGAACATAGGTAGTGGAAAGATAACTAAAAAAGAAATGCAGAATATCACTCATTTTGGAATAGACATAGTGGAACCTGGCGAGAACTTTACTGCTGCTGATTGGGTGGTGTATGCACAAGATAAAATAATAGATATAGTCTCAAGAGGTAAATTACCTGTCATATGTGGCGGCACAGGACTGTATATACACTCCGTGGTTTACGGCATAAGAGACAATCCAAAACCAGACTATAGTCTACGAAAAAATCTGAAGACTAAAACTCTTTTAGAGTTACAAAATACACTGAGAGAAAAATGTAAAAATATAGATAGTGACTACTACGAGAACCTTAACAACAGTGAGAAGAATAATCCAGCTAGGCTGATAAGAAAAATAGAGTATGAGAACTTTGATACAGCAGAAAATAGCTTGCCGCTATACGATGTAGAGTGGATAGTATTAAATCCTGATATAAAGGAATTAGAAAATAAAATAAAAATAAGACTAGAAAATAGGCAGAAAATAGGAATGATAGAAGAAGTTAAAAACTTGATAAAAAGTGGCGTGAGCGAAAAATGGCTAGAGGGTCTAGGATTAGAATACACGTATATAGTTAAATATTTAAATGGTCAGATAAATGAAGAAGAAATGAGAAGTCAATTAGCACTTAAAATACTACAGTATGCAAAAAGACAAAACACTTGGAATAAAAAATATTCTAAATAATGTTTAGTTCTATTTAACTTTTATGATATAATTATATAAATATATGGAAGACCTAAAATCAAAAACAGGATCAGAATCAAGATCAGACTACTATGTAACCGTAGGTATGGAAGTACATGCGGAACTGAAAACAAAGTCAAAAATGTGGTGTGGTTGTGCAAATATACCACTTGAAACTAGTCCAAATAAAAACATATGCGAAATATGTACTGCGCAGCCAGGAACACTTCCTGTTGCTAATATGGAGGCGATAAAACACATGGTTAATATAGGACTAGCAGTAGATGGTAATATAGCAGATTTTACAGAGTTCGACAGAAAAAACTACTTCTACCCTGACATACCAAAAGCCTATCAGATCACGCAGTACAAATACCCGATAGTTTCTGGTGGAATACTAGAAGACATACCACTAACTCGTATACACTTGGAAGAGGATACTGCAAAGTCTGACCATGCACAGGGGTCTTATACGCTTATAGATTTTAACCGTGCTGGAGTGCCGTTGATGGAACTAGTAACAGACCCAGTGACTTATAACAATAAAGAAGAAGCCTCAAAAAAGTCTGCTGATTTTGGTAAATCACTACAGAGAATGCTACGCACACTAGGCGCTAGTGATGCTGACATGGAGAAGGGTCAGATGAGACTAGAGGCTAATATATCAGTCACAAAAGACAAAAATGTTTTTGGTGTAAAATGCGAAGTTAAAAACTTAAACAGCTTTAACTCTGTAGAGCGTGCTATAGCATTTGAAGTCGAACGTCACATAGACCTAATAGAAACTGGTGGGA
>JAYSXQ010000015.1:0-2008 GCA_043717115.1 bacterium
CATCAGCAGCACTCATACTTGCTATGTAGTCGCTGGATATATCGTCGAGTTTTTGAAAGTCTAGCAATGGTCCTCGGCTATTTCTTTTCAGCTCATCAATATTAAAATCATACTGATTTATGTCTCTATTGCCTGCATGCCACCACTCATCAAAAGTAGGATTTGCAAGACGTAACAGATACGCAAGTACTGCATTTTGTGTATATCCTTTTTCTATATAAAACTCTACTGCCGCCTCAGGATCTTTTCTCTTGCTAAGTTTTCTAACTGTAGTACCCTCTTTTTTATTAATAGGCATTAAGTGTCCGTATTTTGGTGCAGATACGCCAAGTTTTTTCCATAACTCTAAATGTTTAGTAACTGATGCCACCCACTCGTTGGCACGTATTACAAATGTAACACCCATCAAGTAGTCATCTATCAGATGCGCCAGATGGTACGTTGGCACTCCATCAGACTTTGCAATTACAAAATGCTCATCGTTTTCTGACAATTCCATATGGCCCATTATCTCATCATCAAACGCTACTTTTTTATCAAAGTCTCCAGAAGCTTGTAGGCGTATGACGTATTTTTCACCATTTTCTATTCTAGTTTTTACTTCATCATATGTAATACTCGAGTGCTTTGCGTATCTACCGTAGACACCTGGCCTAACCTTCATAACTTGCTGCTCCTCACGCATGATTGATAATTCGTCAGGGGTCATAAAACACGGATATGCAAAACTTTTTTCTACAAGATCAGCAACAAATGCAGTGTATATATCTTTTCTTTCTGATTGTATATATGGACCATAATTACCAATACTCTCACCAGCAAGACCAAGTCCCTCATCTGGCACTTGAGAAAAGTAATTCAGATACTCTATCATGCGCTCACGTGCACCAGCAACCTCACGCACAGCATCGGTATCTTCGATACGTACTATAAAAACTCCATTACTTTTTTTTGCAATAGTTCTGTTGATCAGCGCCATATATAACGCTCCAGCATGCAACTCCCCTGTTGGACTGGGTGCTATGCGTGTCACCTCGGCACCTGTTAATAATGTTCTTTTAGGATAAAGTGCTTCATAATACGCCCTATCATTTTTACCATCTTTTACCTCTGGGAAAAGTAAATTTCTAATATTCATGATATAATATTAGCATAAATTAGCAAATAAATCTAAAACATGAAAACTCTTATCATAACTGCCCACCCTTCGACTATTGGACACACGCACATTATAGCCAACACCTACAAACTAGAAAAAGAAAGTATAAAAATTGCAAATAGCGAATTAGATAATAAGACTAGCAACGAGGTTAGAATGCATAATCTATATACTTCAACCTCTCAATTACCATTTTTTAATTTTGAAAATAGAAGAGAATTGCCTCGACCAGAAGCATTAGAGTTTTTCCAGAACGAAATCATGTGGGCAGAAGAAATAGTTTTCGTACATCCTATATGGTGGGGCGGCACACCTGCAATACTTAAAAACTGGCTAGACACAGTACTAGAAACTAGGTTTGCCTATAAATACGTCGAAGGAAAACGTGTGGGTATGCTAACTGGCAAATGTGTAAAAGTTTTTGCAACCAGTGGTGGACCATCATATTTGTATAATTTTTTCTTGGCGCCATTTTACTTGACATGGAGGGTCGCCATCAATGAGTTTTGTGGGCTATATCAAAAAGAAATACTTGTATGTGGTGATATGTCTAGCCCAAATGCCGAAGAAGGGTTTGTGAAGTTTTTAGAGAAAATAAAACAGAGCGCAAGAAACTAAAACACTAAACGATTTGCTATTTTAAACATATAAGTGTAGTATAGTCTCAGACACGCATACGAAGAAACTAACACGCTCATCTAACAACTCAAAGGAGAGTTTACATGGAAACTAATGTTAATAAAAAACTGTTTTCAACATTGATAATTTTAGTTTTTCTACTGTTACTAGTAAAATGCAATGCGGCACTTGCTCAAGGGTACTATGTGGAAATAGGAACTGCCAGAGCCA
>JAYSXQ010000016.1:0-2003 GCA_043717115.1 bacterium
TGTATTGCATCTAGTACATCAGGAAATTCTGGATCTGTTATACCTACTTGTAACTTGTCAGTAAATGCTATAGGTAATACTCCGCACTTTCTAGCGAACTCTTCATCTATAAGTTTTGTAGTTATGTCGCTTAGAACTATTGGCTCTGTGTATTTTGGTATACCAAAAATAGCGGAACGCAAATCCTGCAAATTCTCCTCACTAACTCCACGCTTAATGAGTGCGTCGTCTATGTTCACGTCCTCACCATTTTCAAGAGCGGTTAGAGCGTCTCTAGCCACTAGATCGTTGATTATTTGCTTGTTGATTAGTTCTTGTATTATGATCATGTTTATGGAGCAAAAGGGTTGACTCTACCGTTTGGAGATGCGATTGGTATGTCTATGCGAGTATTTTGTAAACTATTAAAAGTATCATTAGCTATATTTTTCATAGTTTTAAAGTCTACGTTCTCGTTTTTAAAACGCTTTAGCGTTATGTATATTGAGCCATCTAGATATTCTTTTGTAGTTGTGGGTTGTATGTTAACTTGTGTATATATCACATAACCTATCACTAGCATCAGTATCGCTATCACTCCTCCTCCGACTATTACTTTAAAGTTATCAAATGTTTTCATGTTATTTTTTTAGTTCGTAAAGCTCTAAAACCACTGAGTATTTTGTAGTTTTTGCCGGACCTGTCTGATCAGTTTCTCCACTAAAGGAGATATTTTTAATAGTGTAAATCTGTAAACTATTTTCTATACTTGCTATCAGACTTTTAAAAGACGAGTAATTACCCTTTACATTAAAACCTATCTCGTAGCTGGATATATTTGCTACTTTTTCTTTTGCATTACCAGTCTTAGAAAACCTCATATCTGAAATTATCATACCGCTTTGATCAGCGAGGGCACTGATGTCATTGAGCGTTCTAGGTATGTCTACTGTGCTTGCTATTGCCATACCGATACGGTTTTTAATATTTGGATCCAGTGAGTTATATGCTGCTACATTTTCACTACCAGACTTGCCAAGCTCTGTCGCTGTTACTAATGCCGACTTTAACTCTATGTTTTCCATCTTGTAGTCTTGTACTGATTTTCTGTTCAAAATAGAAAGTATGCCCTCGGTACTAGCATATAACGGGTATGCAAATAACCACACAACAGCGAATGCCACGGCAAACAGTAGTCCATTTATAAGTGTTTTGTTCATAGTGATATAGGATTAGGCGTGGTCTTTACAGTACCTGTAGTAGTTGCATTAATTTTTATAGGCGTACTGGTTGGGGTTATATTTACTGGTACTGCGTTTATCTGTGCTGGATTTGTCGGTATGTCTCTTTGTGTGTTAGTTTGTGTGTTAGTTTGTATTTGGTCTTGTGGTGGACTTTGTCTAATTATCGTCTCTTTTCCCTTACTAGAAACATTAACACCAAAAGTTATATCAAATGAAAGATTGCCGTATTGCTCACTATTGACTGATTTTAAGTCTATATTTGAAAACATGGATTTATACTGATCGCCCTTTAGTATATCCATCTGTCTTGCTACTGATTTGTAATTAGGGGCAACACCTGTTAAGGAAACTTCATAACCTTTTTCTTCACGATTAGTAAAAGAAAACTTTTTAAAATACACAGTGTCTTCGACTGCACTCTCAAGAGTATAGAATATAGAATTTGGATATGTGTGCTGTTTTAATACACCGTTAACTGCGACAGTTTTACTGTAAAAATTAAGCATCTCTACAATAGTCTTTTCATTAAAATTACTCGTTACACTTTTTATATTTGACTTTAGGCTTTCGTTATCACTTTCATAATACATACCGGCAGCATAACTAGCTATACTAACCACTATGGATATAACTACAAAAATAATACCCAGGATGAAAAATGGATCTTGTGGTGTTGTCTCTTCGGTATCTTTTGGTATAAAACCTGTGTTGCGTATTGGTGGCATATGTTCTATATATTATCTATGTATTATTCTACAAATTACTCTAATTGGGATATAG
>JAYSXQ010000017.1:0-1993 GCA_043717115.1 bacterium
AAACTTGGTGTAGGACTTTCTTACAAGATGTCTCCAGCGGTAACTATTACTGGTGAATATGGACAAATGGGTTTACCTCTAGTACAAAAGAAATACGTCCCGTACTTTCGTGTCGGTATACGTGGGTATTTTGCACAATAGGGATTTGAAAAATAGCATACAGTAAAGCGCGCTCCAAGGCGCGCTTTTATTTTATCTATTATTTTCTAGATATGATTATTACTTTAACATACTGACATAGTCCCCATATCCTTCTTTTTCCATATCAGCAATTGCAATGAAACGTAATGCTGCGCTGTTCATACAATATCTTCTTCCCCCTCTTTCTCTTGGCCCATCGTCAAAAACATGTCCGAGATGTGAGTCAGCTATTTTACTTTTTACTTCTGTGCGTGTACTGAATATACCCTTATCTACATGTAAAGTCACAGCATCCGCACTTACTGGTTTTACAAAGCTTGGCCATCCAGTACCACTATCAAACTTATCACTGGATAAAAATAGTGGTTCACCACTGACTATGTCTACATATAGCCCCAAGTCTTTTGTCTCTGCATAAAGATTAGTGAACGGTTTTTCTGTACCAGAATCTTGAGTAACATCAAACTGTGTAGCAGTTAAAGTTTTTAATTTTTCTGCTTTAATTTGCGAATTAAAACTTAACCACGGTTTATTATTTACTTCTTTTATTGTGATCATTTTTTTGTCTTGGGTTTTATTTGGACTATTTACATTTGTAACCATATCTGAAAATATAGCGCTAGTGGTAGTGCTACCATCTTTCCAGTGTAGTTTTATATAACTATTACGTCCAGAACCTTCGCGATATAGGTTGTACCTGACAGAATTTTTGTCTTTGTAGTCTTGATGATACTCCTCAGCTGGGTAAAAGTTATTAAACTCTAGTATTTCTGTGGCTACTTTACCTCCATTTTTATCTGCAAATTTTCTACTATCCTCTATTTTCTTTTTACTTAATTGGGCCTCTAATTTCTGCTCTGGTGTAGTATAGTATATTGCAGTAGTGTATTGATGTCCGCGATCTGCAAACTGTCCTCCAGCGTCTGTTGGATCAATATGTTTCCAATACTTTTCAAGTAGTGTATCAAAAGTTATTTTTGTAGGGTCATATATAACCTGTACAGCCTCACGAGCACGCACTGTACCATTACCAGTTTCTTCATAGCTAGGATTTGCTTTGTCACTATCTGCGTAGCCCGATACTGCTGATACTACTCCTGCCTCATGATTGAATTCGCTTTCGGTACACCAAAAACACCCTCCAGCAAATACTACCTTTTGATAATTACCCTCATTTACATTTTGTGTTATTTTTTCATCTATCATATATTGTGGTGAATGCGATCTCTGATATGTGTTATACATTGCAAAAGCGACAAAAGAAAAGACTGATGTTAACGCTACATATACATATATCATGGATCTTTTACTAAAGATTTTAGTTATTAATTTGTTCATAATTTTTTATTTATACCTTACTTGTTTACTATTTTAAATACATATGAGTTATATTTTCTCATATATAAAGTATACTATACGAAACTTTATAAGTAAAGTAGTTAATACAATTAACTACATATATAAACAAAAACCTTATTTCCAGACATGTAAAAACTTGCCGACGTACTCAACTATTACGTATAAAAATAAGATATATCCTAGCACTCCAGTAATTAGTACAAGAGCTAGCTTGTTAAGTACTTCGTTTCTTCTCTTTTTTACGTCATCTAGTGTACATACACCTTGCCTACGTATGTAAAATGTAAAAGCAATTATAAGTGCTGCTAGTCCTACGGCTCTAAATACCCATTTGTAAGTACCGTAAAACACGTCCGCTAACTCTCCAGCAACACTGACACTGACAACCCCAAGAGAGAGTAATATAATCGGAGACAAGCAGCACAGGGATGCTATAAATACAGGGATACTTGAAACTTTTAGCAAGTCTCTCCAGTTTGTCTTTGCGGGTTCT
>JAYSXQ010000018.1:0-1980 GCA_043717115.1 bacterium
TAACAAGAATGGCAGTAGAGAGATTTCAAACTATTTACAATATAGTAAGTTCTGGAAGCCCTAGTACTACCGGTTACGGAAGAGTGGGTCCCGTAACGCTCGCTAAAATTAACAGCATCATACTTGCTGGCGGATGGGGTGGTACAACACCGACTCCATCAGGAGATGTGTACGCTCCAGTTATATCAAATGTAACCCAAAATGTATCGACTAACAGTGCTACATTTGCATGGTCTACCAATGAAAATGCAACTGGTAAAGTTTTTTACAGCATGACACCTATAACTCTAAATGAAGGTGATGTTAATTCTTTTGGTTTTAATGTTGTTAGCGGTCTAGTTGCTAGTAACAATAATCTAGCTGCAAATACACAGCAGGTAACTGTTTCAGGTCTAGCATCAAACACAACATACTACTCTGTTATAGTATCAACAGATACACAGGGGAACGTGAGTCTTTTTGGAGTAAATAACACATTTCGTACAAACTAATACAAAATTATAAGTTTAGTTCTATATACGATATAAAAGTCCCACAGCTACGCTGTGGGACTTTTATATCGTTAGCTGTTTATTTCACTATTTACTTCATTGCATCTACTATACCGTATGTGACTTTGGATATTTGCTGTATGACTTGTTTTAAATTCTCTACAGACTCTCCTTTTGTCATTATACACAACAAATAAGGATGTTTTAAATGATAAACTATACCGCAATCATGCAACTGATGTTGACTAGTATTACCATTTTTGTCTATTACAAAATACTCCCCAAACTTGTCAGCTACAGTAATATCGCTCGGTAGCCCGTACCTGATACCATCAGAAAAGTCTATTTTACTTAACATATCTAAACCTTTTTGTGATAGGGGGTGGGTCAAATATGTAGCGTTATATAAAACTCTAAATAAAAAACTGTAATTACCGACGGATATAAAATTATCAGTACCGGAACTAGTTGGCGACTCTATATCCAGATCAGAGAAGACTTTTTTAAGCGTGTCTTGGTTAATGTATTTGAATAGTAGTACTGTAGCGTTGTTGTCCGAATACTCTATCATATAATGCAGTAGTTCCTCTACCCTATATGTTTTACCAGGTGTTATGGTCTTTAAAGCTTTAATAGTTTCATTTACGTTTTGATCACTAGTTAAATCATTCAGTATTTTCGTATTTAATATATTTGGATCTGTCTCCGAGTCTTTTAAGTAGGCTATCATAACTGGAACTTTGAATAGGCTCGCTGGTATAAAAGTCTCGTCTTGGTTGATGCCGAACCACTTACCTGTGTTTAGGTCACGATAATATACAGCGACAACTTTTGCTTTGCCATTACTCTGACTAGTTTCTATGATTTTTTTAAGTGAAGCTTTTAACGGTGTCGTAGTTTTTATCTCTGGACTATTATAAGCCAGAAGAGGGTGTGTGAGTGGGGCATCTGGATCATTTTCTCTTATTGGTATCGAGTCTGCGACATTTTTACTATTTGTGTCGAAAATATAATAATATGACCCAGCGCCAAAAATAGCACTAAATATCGCTATTGATACCAGCGCTAGTAATGATACTTGTTTTTTAATTAAAAGATTTTTCATTTTTCATTTATTAACTGCGACTTACAGTATATAACAAAATACACTTTTTAAAAATGTCCGTATAACAAGACACTAGCATTTTCTGGTTACAAGGACTATACTTAGGTTATTATTAACAAATAATCAACACACACCATGTTATCAACAATCGCAATAGTTTTATTGGTTTTGTGGGCTTTAGGATTCTTAGGATTCCATGTTTTAGGTTCATTTATACATTTACTCCTCATAGCTGCAGTTATACTGTTTTTGATAAGAGTAATACGTGGAGAGAACCCACTAAAGTAGTTCAACATAAATAAAAAAAGTGCGCGCCTGAATTAGCAAATTCATGTCTACGGACGAGGCGCGCACTTTTTTTATTGCATCTATACTACTATAAAA
>JAYSXQ010000019.1:0-1960 GCA_043717115.1 bacterium
AGTACGTCTTTTAATTTACCGCTCTCCTCTCCTGAGTGCACCATGGACACATAGAATGGATTAAAAACGTCTGGATGACGAGCCAGAGCCTTGTATATAGGTATACCTGTTTGCATATCGTCGGCAATAATTGCGAATCTTTTTCCAAGGGCTTTGCTGGTAGCCTCGGTAGACAATAATCTGAAACTACGTAGTGCCTGCACCCCTCCTGCCATCAATGCTGATAACTGTTTTGAGGCTATAACTACGTCTTTTTCTTTTATGCGATCAGTAAAATGCTCCCAAATACTCATTTCTATCTGTGCTGATGACTCGTCCACACTAATGATGATGTTGCCGTCTTTTTGTAGACGACTAATGACTTCGTCTTTGTTAATAGCGTCCATTACCCCTTCGTTGATGTGTGTGTCTTGGCCAAAGACTTTGTATTTAAATCGCATGGTGCTGTGTATTATAAGTTATAAGTATTAAAAATTATATCATCTGTTCGAACAGTTTTGGATTTTTAGCAGAGCGCATAGCAGCGTCTAGTGGCACCATGCCGCGATTCACTAGGTCTGCCAGACAGCGATCAAAACTAACCATACCTTTTTCACTACTAGTTTCTATTACACTGTCTATCTCGTATGTACGTTTTTCACGTATCAGGTTTTGTACGGCACTAGTTGCGATCAGTAACTCATATGCTGGGACCTGTCCGCCACCACTAGCAGGCAGTAGACGCTGAGAAAATATACCGATCAGCGATGAGGCCAGTTGTGAGCGTATTTGGTCTTGCTGTTCTGCAGGGAAACTGTCTATGATACGGTCGATGCTTTGACTGGCACTGTTGGTATGTAGCGTTGAAAATACTAGATGTCCTGTTTCAGCAGCAGTAACTGCAGCACGTATGGTGTCAGTGTCACGCATCTCACCTATCAGTATCACATCCACATCCTGACGAAATGCAGCAGTCAGTCCAATAGCAAAATCAGGAGTATCAAAACCTACTTCACGCTGCATGATATAGGACTGGTCTGGTTCATATATGTACTCTATAGGGTCCTCGATGGTCACTATGACTTTGTGGTCTTTTTGATTTATATCGTTCACCATAGCAGCTAATGTTGCGGATTTTCCTTGGCCTACCGGACCTACCACTAAAAAGAAACCTTGTTTTTTGTGGGCGAATTCTACCAGTATGTCTGGTAACATCAACTCACTTATAGTTTTTATTTTTGGTATCAATCTCAACACTATGGCTACTGACCCTCTTTGATAAAAAGCATTGCCTCGCAATCGATACTCACCTCTATGTGTATAGGCAAAGTCTATCTGTTGCTCTGTTTCTAACTTTTCATACTGTTTTTGATTTATCATCTCATTCAACAGTGAGACAGACTCTGCATTAGCAATAACTGGTAAGCGCACAATAGAAATCAGTTCTCCGTGTATACGCACAGCTGGAACAGAACCACACACTATATGTATATCTGACCCCGCTTCTTTTACAAGCGTCATGATGAGTGTGTCAAGTAGAGTAGGTGCATCCATAATGTTTTAAGTATACAACATATATACACCTACAGGGCAACACATTTCCACAAGAACTACAGACTATTTATCTCCGCAAATGGTACCAGTCCATCCATACATTTGAGTATTGCGTCCTGTTTCATAGTCACCACTCCATCCGCCTGAGCGATAGCCCACATCTCCTCTTCAGTTTTACTTTCAAGTATAGCCTGTTGCAACTTGTTTGTGATTGTAACTGTCTCCACTACTGGTATACGCCCCTTCACACCTGTAGGACTAGCAGCTGATGGGATGGCCTCGTTCAGTGGACGAGTCAGATCATAAAGTTTTTTAGTTTCGTCCGGCATGGCCGCGAATTCTTTTTCTACTATTTTGAGATGTGCTGGATCGTTCGGTAGTGGATTTGCAGATGATGGGCTGATACGATGTGTCAGACGCTGAGCGA
>JAYSXQ010000020.1:0-5872 GCA_043717115.1 bacterium
CCCATTTTTATCTTCTGTATTTTTAATTACTTCACGCAATTTTTACAATACGCATATACAGTTACAATAGCATTAATACTATTATTAAACTTTTTACTTTTTCGGATAATTTTTTTCAATGGCTCATCAAAAACTAAACTAGAAACTTTTTCTACTGATTTGCAACTATTGCATATCAGTTTATGTGTCTCGTCTTCTATACCCAGTTCATAATGTGCTACCCCACCATAATCATATTTACGTATCAGCTCTACTTCTTGTAAACTGTTCAAATTTCTATAGATAGTAGCTGGGTCTATATGATACTTTTTTTGTAAATCCTCTATTATTTTTTGTACTGATATGGGAGTTTTAGACTTTGCGACGCGATACAGTACTGCATAACGATGCTCAGTGTATTTGAGTCCGTGACTTTTTATCAATTCTACTATATCTTCTTGTGTATAGCTTTGCATAATATAACTATATATTAAAACCTCAAAGCGTGCAAGTGTAACGTTTTTGTGTTATAATAATAAGCACTTTATGTCAAAAACAACTAGCAACTCTACAGTTTCAACTCGTCAACCAGTCATAGCCATACTTGGGCATGTTGACCATGGTAAATCATCTCTGCTGGACTATATACGAAAATCAAATGTCGTAGAGGGTGAAGCTGGTGGCATCACACAGCGCATATCAGCCTACGAAGTAGAAATGCATGGTAAAAAGTTAACATTTTTAGACACACCAGGACACGAGGCTTTTCAAAATATGCGCGAACGAGGAGTTGAGATAGCCGACATCGCAGTGCTAGTTGTAAGTGCGGAGGATGGTGTAAAAGCTCAGACACTGCAAGCCTACAAAGCAATAGCAGACAGTAAATTACCATACATAGTAGCGATAAACAAAATAGACAAGTCAGGTGCAGATGTAGAAAAAACCAAAATGAGTCTGTCTGAAAATGGCATATATCTAGAAGGTATGGGAGGGGATGTACCGTATGTAGCCATCAGTGCAAAAATTGGCACTGGAGTTACTGAGCTACTTGAAAACATAACTTTACTTGCTGACTTGCATGAGTTTACATATGACGACAAAACAGAAGCAACGGGTCGAGTACTTGAGAGCTTTATAGATGCAAAACGTGGCATCTCTGCAACGCTAGTAATAAAAGACGGAGTATTGCCAAGCATGGGATGCGTACTTGCTGGGGTTTCTATTTCACCTATACGTATAGTAGAGGACTTTTTAGGAAAATCTATAAAGACTCCTCATGCTGGTCAGCCTATACTAGTAACTGGTTTTGATACTGTACCTACGGCTGGTTCTATTTTTATATCTTCAAAAGATAAAAAAGCTGTGGAGAAATTACAATCAGAAGAGTTAGATGCAACAAAGAAAATAATACTCGACCCAAAACTATACCGTAATGCACGTGTTGTAGTACCTGTTGTACTGCGTGCAGACTCTATAGGAACATTAGAAGCTGTAAAATACGAGATAAAGAAACTCGAAACTGAACATGTAAAGATAAAAATAATACGTGAAGGAGTCGGCAACATCAGCGAGGGCGATATCATGCAAGCAAGTGGTGATGATAAGACAGTTATACTGGGATTCACAGTTAATATAGAGTCAAAAGCACGAGATCAAGCAGAAAGGTTTAACATAAAACCAGAAACTTTTGATATTATATACAAATTATCAGAACGTTTTGCAGAAATAGTCAACGATAGACTACCTTATGATGAAGTAGAAAATGAGATGGCGAATCTTAAAGTATTAAAAACTTTTAGCACAAACAAGGACGTGCATGTAATAGGAGCTAGAGTAAACACTGGTACATTAAAAGACGGAGTTACTGTAAAGATAATGCGTCGTGATTTTCATATTGGAAATGGTAAAGTTATAGGACTTCAAAGCATGAAGATGAAAGCAAAAGAAATATTTGAAGGCAATGAGTGTGGAGTTGAAATAGAAACTAAACATGAGATCATTCCTGGCGACATACTAGTAGCATTTGAAATAGAAAGAAAAAAGATATAGTATCTCAAAGAATAACATAAAGACATGAAAGAATTAACATTAAGACAATTAAAACTGGTACAAGAAGTAAAAAAAGTTGCACAAGACTTTTTTGGACGCGAGGCTACTAGCTCTTCAATGATAACTGTAACTAACGCTGACATAGCAGCTGACATAAAACATTGTACTATATATATCACAGTACTACCAGAAAGATTAGAGGATGATGCGCTGAATTATGCTAGACGTATGCGTGCAGAACTAAGAACTGAAATAAAAAAGAAAATGCATATGCGTAGCATACCTTTTGTAGAGATAGAGGTAGACAAAGGTGAAAGATACAGACAAAAAATAGAGACACTACTAATAAAAGAAAACATAGCTCGACCATTTAAAGACCCCATTTCCATGGAAAAACAAAGCACAGCCGCAGAGACTAAAGAAGAAATAATCAGAGTTAGTGGAAATATAAATGAAGACAAACTAGACTCAGAGATGGACTAGTATAAATTATAATTTCTTTTTACTACTACCTATCTGGCACTATACTGTAGTAACTGATAAGAAAATCTGCAATTTTAAAGAATGGATCAGTTAAAGTTTGTGAGGCATACTGAGCACCTTTTGGATCTGTATGGTATAGAAAAACTATGAATTTTGGATCATAAGCTGGAAAGTATCCGAAAAATGAATGCAGATATCTATCTTTATAATACTTACCGTTTGGTGCTACCATTTGCGCTGTTCCTGTTTTTGCTGCTACGCTATAATGTTCCATTTTCTTTTTACCTTTTACCAGTGAATTATCTACAACGTTTACCAGCATACGCGTGATACGCTCGCTGGTGGTAGTGGATAATATCTGCTCTCCATCGTCTGGTGTTATATTTTTTACTACACCAGTTGAATAAGTTATCTTGTCTACTATATATGGGTTAACTAATTTCCCTCCATTACCTAAAACTGCCAAAGCACGAATGGTCTGTATAGGAGTAATAGCGATACCCTGCCCAAAACCAGCAGTAGCGCTATCCACAAGTACGGTACTTGAGAGGTTACCAGTTAGACCTGATGCTTCGTTCGGCAAGTCTATACCAGTTTCACTACCGAGTCCAAATTTTTTCAAATAACCTTGAAACTTTTCTATTCCTAACTTTTCTACTAAAAATACAGTACCTACATTTAGTGACTGGCTCAATATCTGCTGTACATTTATATAGCCTCTTGCCACACCATCATAATTACTAACTTTTCTACCGTTAAGCATTACGAATCCTGAGTCGTTATAAAAAGTATTTTCATTTACAACACCAGTATCCAATGCGCTAGCCATAGTTATAGGTTTTATAATACTCCCCATCTCATACACACCAGAAACTAAGTCATTTTTAAAAAGGCTTTGATTTTCTACTATATTAAAATTATTCGGATCGTATGTTGGCAACTCTTCCATTGCTATTATACGTCCGTCATGTGGATCCATAATTATACCACCTATATTATCGCTGTTCCACTGTTTTTGAGTATCAGCCAGAACTGTATGTAAGTACTTTTGCGCTTCTACATCAATGGTCAATGTTATATTACCTTCTTGTCTCGGCGTACTAGTTGAAAGACTACTTTCTAGATCACCAAAAATTTCAGCAAAAAAATTTGTGTATAATTTTGAAGACTCTCTTTCTAGTACGTCATTATAATACTTTTCTATACCGTATCTACCCACTCTACTATGTTCGTCATATGCTACAAAACCTAATACCTTTGCAGCCAGATCCCCGTAAGTGTAAACTCTATTTCTAGTTATAATATCTTTGTCATTTCTTTTGACTATTTTTTCTTCTATATCTGATGCTATAACATCCTCCCCGTTATTTTTAGTAAAAAATATTTTTCCTCTAGTAAAATGATCCTGCCTATTAACGCTGTATTGTTTTATTCCTTCATTTAAAAATGCTTCATGCTTTATAAATTGCAAATCAAAAAGCCTAATGATAAATATAAAATATGTACTAATTATTATAAATACAACAACATACATTCGCACATTAGTACTATTATTGTGCTTCATATACAAATGACAAACTACCTATATCAGTTTTTCTGACAACGAAGTGTGAATCAGATATTTTATATAGTCCTAGAGCTTCAGCACGCTCCACAGAAAATGTAGTATCGTTTGCTGCAAATCTACGCTCTATATTTGCCAATTCTTGATTTTTTTGTTTTACTATAGCTATCTCTCTATTTAACTGTATACCTGTACTAACCACAGAAACATACATAAAAACATATAGTACAAAAACCACTATACCACAAAACATAGTTGATCTTACTAGTTTTATCTGTGTATGTGACTGCTTAATTTTAATTTTCATGATTTATGTATGTTCTTAATTGTGCACTTCTTGATCTGGGGTTTTTTTCTAATTCTTCACTACTTGGTTTTGTTGCTTTTGTAATGAGTGGTCTTATGTTTTTTTCTCGCAATTTTCTAATAATGTCTTTGACTGTTCTGTCTTCGGTACTGTGAAATGTTATGATACTTGCTCTTCCTTCTATTTTTAAAATATTTGGTAGTGAGTTTAATAGGTCTATTATACTATCTATTTCACTGTTAACTGCCATACGTAGCGCTTGAAAAGTTTTTGTAGCACTGTTGGTCTTTCCTGTTTTATATACTGCTGGAACGGCAGAGCTTATTATCTGCACTAGTTCATATGTGCTGTTTATGTCTTTGTGTATCCTGTATTCGACTATTTTTTTTGCTATTCTATAAGCGTATCTTTCGTCAGAAAAATGGTACAGTATATCGGCAATAGTTTTTTCACTCCAATTATTAACTATGTCTTTTGCAGTTAATGTCTCATCAATGACTGGACTAGTAAAAGTCATCAGTAGTGGTTCGTCTCGCATAAAACTAAAACCCCTACCTGATACATCGAGTTCCTGACTTGATAACCCTAGATCTGCCATAACTCTATCTACTTTTTTTATATTAAGATTTTCTAAAATACTTTGTGTGTTTCTAAAATTATCTTGTACAAAATATAAAGTTGGTATTTTAGAACCTAGAGTATCGAGCTTTATTTTCGCATCTTCTAGTGCATCACTATCTAGATCTATACATATCAAAGTTCCAGTTTTTCCTATACGCTTCGCTATTTCTATGGCATGTCCAGCTCTGTTTGTAGTACAGTCTACAACAATTTGTCCTGATTTAAGATCTAACTGTTCTAATGTTTCAACTAGTAACACTGGTATATGTTCACCTATAACATTAGTATCTGATTTTCTGATAGTTTTTTTCATAAGAATTAAAAATAATCATTAGACAGTGGAAAATTTTGACACACGTGTCGCAACGTCTACCGCATTTTCAGATACTTCGCTCATCATTTTTTGATATAGATCAGCATCCCATATTTCAGCTCTATCATATGAACCGGCGAGCACAACGTCGGTATCAAGTTTTGCAAAACTTACAAGATCGTTCGGTATGAGGATACGACCATGTGAGTCTATAGATACCTCGAACGCATTTGCAAGCATGAACCTAGAAAACTGCCTGCTGTCTGTATCTAAAAATCCGTGAGCGACTATTTTCTCAGCTATTTTTTTCCAATTTTCTAACCCAAATATAAAGAGCGATGCATCTAGTCCAGTAGTGATAACCACAGCATCACCGATAAAATCACTGCGCCATTTTGCTGGCACAGATACTCTTTTTTTAGTATCTAGTGTGTGATTATAATGGCCAATCAGCATATAAAAAGGCAGATTTTACTGGGAAGCAACTTTGCAACCCACTTTGTCCCACCTACATACTATTATATACCACTTTACTATCAAAAACAGTGACTTATCC
>JAYSXQ010000003.1:0-7281 GCA_043717115.1 bacterium
TCCAGATCCAGTGAGTTTATCTCTCCTATGTAACCGATTATACTGTCCATTTGCTCCACCAGTTTTTCTTTGTCTTCGTTTTTAAGCGACAGTCTAGATAAAACAGCTAGATTATCGAGGGCTTCTTGGGTGAATTTCATATTTTCATTATAGCAAATAATGCACATTATAAGCAAATGAAATGAAAACAAAAGTTCTATACTTTGTATATATTACTTTAATAACTCACTTAATTCGTTTTCGTTTATAACTTTTACATTTAACTCTTGTGCATCTTTTAATTTACTGCCTGCGTCGATGCCTGCGAGTAAAAAACTAGTTTTTGCTGACACACTACCTGACACTTTTCCACTATTTTTCACAATCTGGTTTTTATAGTACTCACGAGACTGTTTTAGTGTACCCGTGATCACAAAAGTTTTTCCGACTAACTTTTCACTTTCGTTTTGACTGTGCTCGTCCAGTACTGTCACCCTTTCAAGTAGTCTATCTATTTTGTTTTTATTTTTAGTATTTGAAAAGTAATCTACAATTGACTGTGCCATGACCGGACCCACTTGATCTAGTGAGACTAACTTTTCCTCACTAGCTGAGCACAAAGCCTCAAAAGTTTTGAACTCTTTTGCCAAGTCCTTTGCAGAAGTCTCTCCTATGTTCAATATGCCAAGTGAATATATAAAATTACCGAGACTAATGTTTTTACTCTTATCTATACTTTCAATTATATTTTCGGCACTCTTTTTACCATAACCAAAAAGGTTCTCTATATCAGTTACTTTTAGGGTGTATATGCTAGCATAATCAGTGATCAACCCAAGTTCTAAAAACTCTATGATTATCTTTTCTCCTAGTCCTTCTATATTTGCACCTTTTTTAGATACAAAATGTATCAGATTTTCTGCGTGTTTTGCATCACAGTCTTCGGCATTACAAAATACAGCAACTGACTGCACTTTTCCTACTACTCTCTTTTCAAGTTTACTATTACACACAGGACAATGCGTAGGCATGACTATTTTTTTCGCACTTTTAGGTCTCAAGTCTGTAACTACTTCAAAAATCTCGGGTATAACGTCCCCGGCTTTTCTCAGCATCACTGTATCACCTATCATCAACCCTAGCCTCTCTATTTCGTCTTGATTATGTAGTGTAGCCCTACTGACTGTCGAGCCAGCGAGAGACACTGGGTCAAGATGTGCAACAGGAGTGATAGCACCAGTACGTCCCACTTGAAACAGAGCGTCCAGAACTGTGGTAGTCACCACGTCTGCCGGAAACTTGTAGGCTATACCACCGCGCGGAGACTTTGCAGTATATTCAAGCATATCCCAAGTTTTATGTTCGTTTATTTTTATAACCAGACCATCTACTCCGTACTGAAAATTACCCCTCTTGTCTATCAAGTTCTCATAAAAACTTTGTACTTCTTTTATATTTGCACAGTGCTTACTCTCTGCATTAACTAAAAAACCTAACCTCTTTAACATTTCTAACTCTTCGGTCTGTGTATCTAGATCCACATTTGCATCTTCTATGTCATATACGAAAAGTTGTAAATTACGACTTGCTGCTACCTTTGGATCCAGTTGACGCAGTGTACCAGCAGCCAAGTTGCGAGTATTTGCATACTCGGACTCGCCTTGCTTTTTTTGTTTTTTATTTATTTTTTCTAGATCGGACTTTTTTATCCAGGCTTCACCTATGACAGTCATGGAGACTTTTTCAGGTAACACTAATGGTATAGTTTTTATAGTTTTCACGTTCAGAGTTATATCTTCACCTACACTACCGTTACCACGCGTAGCAGCACGCAGCAGTTTTCCGTCTACGTATGTCAGTACTACTTTTAGTCCATCTATTTTTAACTCACATACATATGTGTATGTGTCTTTTTTTATTTCTGATTTTTCTTGTTTTTCTAGTATTTTGTTGTTTCTCTCCTGCCATTTCTCTAACTCATCATATGAAAATACATTATCAAAACTCCACTGTTTTACAGTGTGTGTGACTTTTTCAAAGTGGTCCAGTGGTTCACCGCCAACACGATGTGTAGGTGACAATTGGTCATCGTACTCTGGATATCTGGTTTCTAGATCTGCTAGTTGTGACAACAGACTGTCATACGCCATATCCTCTATCTCTGGAGTATCTAGCACATGATACATATGTCTATGTTTTTCAAGTAACGCTCGCAGTGCGTCTATTCGTATTTTTACTTGTGAATTATCCATACTTACAATTATAGCAGATTTTAATTAGACTTTCTCACCAGTACTCTCTCTACTCTTTTCTCTCCAGTACATGGCACACTGCCACGAGCTACTACCAAGTTTGGAGTACTGGGTTTTGTATATATCTCTATAGTAACACAGGCTTTTTCAAAATAGGTATCGAACTCTATAGTTTTTATCTGTATGCTAGTTTTTACACCACCTCCACCTTGGTATGTAGTCGGACTGGAAACTGTGCTGTCTATATTTTGTATTAAAGTTTTGTTTTGCATATTTACAGGATCAGATGATAGAGTCTTTGTTATATTTCCAGGACTAAAAAGAGCATAAGAAAAACATGTCATACTACTAGTGGCCCAAGTAGTGGTATTTGCTAGAACTGGAGGATTAACAGTGCTATTCCATGTAGTATTGTCCGGATATATGCTAGTAGAAAACTGTGTTGTATCCGATGGCATAGCATTACGGTTCAGTGCTGTTATACATGACATAGCCGAGTCGGCCAGGTAGTAGGCAGTGTGGCTGGCGCTGGTGGCGCTTGATAACTTCAATTCCTTAATTAAAATAGTTGTCATAGATATAGAAACGGTTAGTAATACAGAGAGTATGATGAGGGCCATACCGAGTATAAAACCAGTATTATGTTTCTGTTTCAGATTTTTCTTTTTAGTTTTATTTACTATATTCTGTATCACTGTTTTCATATTTGTTTTTATAATTTTAATATAATAATACTATCTAGTTATGTACTGCTGTACAACTACCTTGTTTTTAGAGTTTAATGTGCAGGTAGTCTCTCCAAAACAGGCTATGCTGACTATCTTTTCGGTGAGTTGTAAACCTGTACCCGAAACAGCGTCTATAGGAGTGTCTACATCTTGCACATAAAAAACACGTGTATATATTGTTGATGTTGCATTTGTATAGTTTCTTTTGTATGACATAATAGAGTCGGGTAATTGATACAATTTATCTGACAAAGAGGGTAAATACTTTATGAATGTAGGAAAAACTGTAGTATCAGAACTGTAAGTAAAACTATTTTTATCTAATGCACAATAACGATTAACGGTAGTTTGTACTTCGTTTATATCCAAATGACAACCACTACCAATTTGGTTTGTCATGATACTTACAAAAGCATTAAAGGAGACTTTTTCTGCTGTGTTACCATTTTCTGTATTAACTTCGCAGTAGCTAGGATAATCTGGGTTATGATTACAAAACTGTATCAGTGAACGACGATAATTGACCAGTAGCTCTATACCCTCATCTGCTAAGTAGCTAGCCTGAACACGCTGTAGCGCTAGGCGTGAGTACTTTGCAGACTGTAAAGCGAGAGTAAGTGGTGCTATTATACAAGTGGTTAGTATAGTTATAGCTACTAGTGCTTCGACCATTGCGAAGCCTTTTACCTTTTGAGTTAGTTTTGTTTTGTTTTTATATATAAATATATCTTTAAATGTTTTCATATTTTTCTTTAGATTATATCTATTGCTCATTGTCACGCTGACTGACAGCAGTTTCTATTTTAAAAGGTATAACAGGTCTATTAACTGTCTCGCCACTGATAATGATGTTGGCCAGTGGCTGTTGTATATCAGATGGTGCTGTTGGGTCTGCACTAGAAGGAAAAGGTTTAGTTCCATCTAGGTTTATTATAAAACTAGTGATCTTGATTTGCTTTGAATTTATAATTTCTTCTGCTGCTGGTCCACCTGTAGGTGGTGCATTTATATATGTATACTTTATTATCACTCCATCTATAGAATTAAGAAAATACTCATACTCTATCTTATCTATTCCTCCACTAAATGAGGTGAACCTAACGCCATTGCCCGCGAACCCATGTGCTCCTGTGTTTACTAAAACATAACTGTTGCCCTGTCTCATCTCGCGAGACATGTCATCGAGTATGAGGTTGATATTATCATATACTATACGTGTACTAGTGAGTCTAGTGTTGAGTATCTGAGTAGTAGAGAGCACCACTAGCGCGATGAGTGACACAAAAGTAAACAGCGTAACAGCAACTAGAGTCTCTATCAAAGTGAATCCCTTCAATTTATTGTTCTGTATTCTATTTTTATTTATAAATATATTTTTAAATGTTTTCATATTTTTAGAATTTTAAAATAAAGTAGAACACTTACCACTAGTGACATTCACCTGTCCTATTTTTAAAACTGTTATGCATCTAAAACTAGGGTTGGCTACTTTTCCTGAACTAGTTTCTATGTATAATGCTGGCAGTAGTGCTGGAGTACCTAGTGGTGACTCATATATGTATGCTTGGGTATTTGGTCTAACATATACTACAGAAACAGTGTTAATAGGATCAAGATTAGAAGACCCTCTTTTATATATACCACTAATAATCGCACCTCCGCTGACTTTTGCATAATTGACTATCTTGTCGTCTTTTGTGGGATCTGCAATAGGAGTAGTTAAAGTGAATCTTAAATCACTTTCTGCGACACCGTAACCGTTAAGTGGTTGATTTGGTACTGGCACATCTAAAAACTCTGTTATCTTTGTGGGGTCTATCATGTTTATGTATACACCGTCCCCTACAGCGGAACCACCACGCGATGATCCGTATATCTGTGCATTACGAATTATCACTCCTATCTCACTAGTGGCGGCCTGTAATGCTATAACACGATTGAGTTGTGGATAATTTGCATACATAATAGTTGTCATAATCATAAATATACCCATAGTCACTATCATTTCTACTAGTGAAAAACCAGCGCTAAGTTTTTTACGCAAACATAGCTTGTTTTGGTTTTTATTTCTATTATTTTTAGTAGAGCATGTCATGGAGATTGAGTATGTCTATGTGTGCAAAAAAACACAAGTACGCTGCTACGATTATGAAAGGAGTGAACGGTATCTCTGATTTTAATCCATAGTCTTTTCTGTGTATCATCAGCAGTGTAAGAGAAACAAATGCCCCTAACCATACAGAGTAGAAAAATGTTGATGCTCCCATAGGGAGTCCAAGTAAAAACCCAAACGCACCATACACAAAAACGTCCCCCATACCTACCCATCTACCTTTTGATATTATATGAAGCAGTGCAAATGGTAATGCTACTATCGCACCAGAGAAAAAGTCATAGACATTAAAACCATATAGATAGGTACGTACTACAGTTGCGAACATACCCATGACTAGTAGTATGAGCACTATTTCTAACGGTACTACACTGTGGCGTATATCATACACTGTTATAGACAGCGACAGCGCAATGGTAATAGCGAAAAATACAAATGCTCCCAGTTGCACTAGTGGGTTAGCGTACAGTACATGAGTTGATAATGTAGGTATAGTATAGGCCAATAACGCAACCAGTAGTCCACATGTGATCTCACTCCACATATACCATGGGGACAGTTTTGCATGACAGTGCTTACACTTACCCCTCTGTGCTAGGTATGAGTATATAGGTACTAGTTCAGCAGCCGATAACGTATGAGAACATGACAGGCACTCGCTACGTCCACCCCATATAGTTTTTACTCTTAACCTGTCAGCAACTAGATGTGCAAAACTACCCAAAACCGCACCGAATACAAATGCAAAAATTAATACTAATATCATGTATACAGTATACACTGTAAATGTTGATTTGTAATTATTTTGTACACAAAAAACCAACACAAATACAAAACAAAAGCGCGCTTCAGGCTTTGCCTTCAGCGCGCTTTTGTAAATTTTGCTTTATGTACTCACTATTACAAAATCAAATAAAGTTTAGAAAAAACTAAGGAATAAGATCAAACACACAATCAACTGCACCAGTACCAGCAGCACCTACTGTAAGGTTACTTGTACAGACTTCTCTAGCTACAACACCGCTTACCACTGTTCCGTCACCAGTACCACTAACCATACCTGGATACTTAGCGATAAGCGTAGCATTATCAGCAACGTCTCCATCACTAGCTAAAGCAATAGTACCGACATTTTCTAGCTCTGTCCATAATTGATAAGTTGCACAAGTATCTGTAACAGTTGAACCAGTGCAAGAAACACCTACATAATTATACACATTGAAACCTGTTCCCCATGTGGCAGTAAATCCAGCTGGTATAGGTTTACCTGTTGATGCTAATAATGCTGTAGAAAGGTTACCGTTTCCTGATCCTGCTGCTGAATTTGCTGGATATCTACCATTATTATCTTGTGCCCAGAATGTTAAGTTTGTAGCAACACCTTTTAATTCTGCTACTTTACGTGAGTCGCGAGCCTTTGCAAGTGCACCAGTAAAACTTGGAAGTACAACCACTGATAATATACCGATAATCGCGATAACCACTATCAGCTCGAGTAGTGTGAAACCACGTAGAGCGCTATAGTTTAATTTATCATTTGTTTTGTTTATTTTGTTTGTAATAGTTTGAGTATTTCTTTTCATATATTATAAAGTATATATGTTTTAAGTTGGTATGTAAGATAGTTATCCACAGTTTAGGAAATGTTAGACTATTTACTGTATATTTGTAGTCACGCTATACATAGGCACTAGCACACTAGCCATCAGTATACCTACCGCTCCTCCTAAAAACACTATCATCAAAGGCTCGATTAGCGCTAATGCGCTATCAATAGTCTGCTCTAGTTCCTTTTTATAGAACTTTGCCATGTTGGCCAGCATGAACCCTAGCTCCCCAGTTTCCTCTCCTATTCTAGTCATTTGTATCATTATGTTCGGTATAAGTGGCTCCTCGGCAAAACTGGTTGACAGCACACGACCAGACTTTACCTTTTCAGCGATACGCTCTAGCATTTTCTTAAAAACATAATTATCCACTACTTCGGAAGTAATCTGCAATGCCTGCACTATAGGAACACCAGATGCCAACATTGTGTTTATGTTATCCGCGATACGCGCGAGGTAAAGCTTTGCAAACAGGTTTTTAAGTACTGGTATTTTCAGTTTTATAATATCAAAATAGGCTCTACCTGACGTAGTATGAGAATAATAATACAGATAATATATACTACCCCCGACAGTAGGGATAATCAGCCACCAGAAATTGA
>JAYSXQ010000021.1:0-1940 GCA_043717115.1 bacterium
TTTCTGTGGACTTTTCAGCCACCACTGTAGGAGCTATTATACATCAAGCTCCAATAACAGTTGCTCTTTCAGCAATGACAAGCATTCTAGCTACATTTACTCCTACAGTTATAGGGTGTGGTCGTAGAAACCAAGTGTATCTAGGAACATCTAATTCTAATAATTTATATATATCTAAAATAAATAGTTACACTGATTATAGTTTTACTTCACCGACTCGTGTTGTGGGGGAAGGTGCTTTGATTCCGTTAGATGCACCACCAAAAGGATTTTTGGCTCAAGAGTCACAATCTTCTACTGACGCAGAAGACTTGTACATATCAGAAGGTTTAAGTACTTGGGGTGTTATAAGAGCCACCCTTTCATCAGATCTTACAAAAGAGACTTTACAACATATTAGATTAAAAGTTGCAGCACTACAATCTGCTAAATCAGAGCGAATGATGGGTAAAATGAATAATCATATTATGTTTGTAGGAAACGACAACACAGCTAATTTTCTCGGTTACTTGTCTTATAAGTTTGTGCCTACAATAGTAGACTTCTCTTCTCCTATAATAGATGACATGAATAGTTATGATTTTACTGATGCTTCTATTTTTTATCATCGTAACTATGTTTATATAGCAATACCTAAAGCCGGAGTGATTAGAATATATAACATGACAGATCAGTCAGCTCAGCAGTTTTCTAGCAATAAAGCGTTGGAGGACGTAACACAGCAGCCGTGGTTTTGGGAGAGTAAAATAACTTATCCTATTACAGGTTTTTATGTTGTTGACGGAGAGTTGTATGGTCATGGCTACACTAACTCAGAAAGTTATAAACTATTTTCTGGAGGATCATTAAATGGCCAACAAATAGATGCTGTGGCCACTTTTGGGTATAACGACGGAGGAGATAGAACACAATCTAAATTATCTTCTTCTCTGTGGGTAGAGGGGTATATAAAACAAAACACTACATTAAGTGCGACTATTGCTGGTGATTTAGATGCTTTTCTTACTTCACAAACAGTTACTTTTAATGGAAACGACAGCACTATTGTTGCATACGGTGGAGGAGGAGCTAGTTTAGGAGACTCTCCACTAGGTGTTCAGACTTTAGGTGGAGCGACAACAGTTGTTTCTTCTACAGCCCTCCCTGCGTGGTTCCATGTTGAAAAAACTTTCTCACAATCTCCTCATTATATAGAACAAATATCTTTTGCCACTAAAGGTGTTGATTTAAAATGGGAACTTTTAAATTTTGGAACCAACGCTGAATTTACTAACGAAGGCAATAATGCTATCACACAATAATTTTGATATAATATAAATATATGGCACTAAAATACGTACAATCACCAACACTTTATCTAGCAGGCTCAGGAGTAATAGTAGGAGCAACTAGTATAGTATTAACAACTCTCACTGATATATATGGAAATGTTTTAACGATGACTGATTTTGGTACAACAGGATACATAACATTGGAGCCTGATACAACAAATGCAGAGGGTGCAACGTTTACAGGAGTAACTGCAAACGCTAGTGGCACTTATACACTAACTGGAGTTAAAACAACACTCGCAAAATCACCATATACAGAGACTTCAGGACTTGTACGCGCTCACTCTGGTGGTACTAAAGTTGTGGTAACTGACAGTGTAGCCTTTTGGAATACTTTTGCTAACAAGACTAACGATGAAACTGTCACAGGAAGATGGGGGTCAGCTGTGGTTCCTTCTGCTGGAAATGACTACGTTAACAAGACATACGCCGACGGTCTTGCTATCGCAGGTGCACCAGACTCGTCTACTACTGTAAAAGGTATCGGTAGAGTATCAGTAGCACCAGCATCACCAACAATACCAATCTTTGTAGGAGACAACGATGGACGTGTACCAACACAAGGAGAGAATGACGCGTTAGTGGGGACGTCAGGGACAGCTCCAGCAA
>JAYSXQ010000022.1:0-1902 GCA_043717115.1 bacterium
AGTTCGCTACGCGAACTCCACCCCATTAATTAGTTATTCTTTCCAGTACTTGTATCTGTTTATTTCATTTTCTGCTACAGCGCGTCCACGTTCTGGTCCCGTTGGATACTGTGCGAACTCGACTGATTTGTGATGTTGAAAATACCAAGGCAGATACATAGACAACTCTTTGTCAGGTGCAGTTTTTATCCATCGTCTAGTGTAGTCCGCATCTGCGTATATGTCAGAGTACTCTACGTGCGCGCCAGTAAAAAGTAATGCAAGCGTTAAGCCTAACATACTTTTAATTGAGCTGAAGTCACTGTCTACATAAACCTGATTTCCAGAAATGACAGCAGCGCGTACAAGTTTTAAAACATCCTTACCGACATCTAATTTCCACTCGTCTTTTGCTGCACTAGCGTCACGCAGTTCGTCCCCACTGATGACCACATGATCCAAATAACCATCTCGCATGTGCTTGATATATTGGTCTTTTTGAAGTCGTGCAAGTGGATTGCCACATCCGATGCCAACACGAGCAGTGACCATGATTCTTAGTTTCATACTATTCTCCTTAAAGAAAATTAAAATACTTTAAAATAATTGCTAGACTTGTTTCCGTTTTTAATACTACACCTTTTAGGTGTTACTTGTCAAATGCTGCCACCCAGTTCTCTACAGAGTTGGCAATTATAAGATTTTCTTTTCCGGCGTAGCCATAAACCACAGGTCCAGTACTGCCATCAGCAATACGCAAGTCGTGATTCTGTACAGACACGTCTTTGAATGCTCCAAGCATACCTAAACTCCATTTTTCTCTAGCAAGTGCTGTAAAAACTGCTTCGTTATTAATTATGTATGCGTACATACTATCAAAATCACTAATGTGTATTTTTATATATGTATCAGTGCTAGTCGAGTAGTCAGTATAACTATCAAGAGCAGTTCCTATTTGTGGCCAAGTATCATAAACTGTGTATATTTTTGCGGGTGCATTTATAACAACTACAGGTTTTGGTCTAGTATAAAAATAAACCACCACAACTATAGCAAGCAAGGTAAAGATGGTACCAGCTAATATAATTATTTTCTTTTTTAAATTTTGATTATTTTCTACTACTATGTTTTCCGCTATACCATTTTTACTATCCGTCTCTAGAGCGTGTATATGTATACCGTCTAACTTTTTATTTTTAATAGCAGCATAGGCATCAGACTCATAAGTATGTATGACATGGTTAATTTCGTTTTTTTCTTCACCAGTTTTAGTTTTCGGAGTTATCATTTTTACTGACGCGTTTACGTATTTGTCTACTATTGTTTGTGCTACTAGTTTTTTTAGCCACTAATCTAGATTTTGAAATCAGTAAGTATTTTTCTGGCTCGTCACACAAGTCTAAGAATGCTTCGGCAGCTTCTTTTAATTTTGAAGATGTAGATTTTCCAAATGACACCACTTCTACTTGCACTCCATCTTGTTTCAGGTGTTCAACTAGTGGGACAAAGTCCCCGTCTCCAGTTACCAACACTATAGAGTCTACTTTTTTTGCTAGTCTAATAGCATCCACTGCTATGCCTACATCCCAGTCTGCTTTTTTACTCCCACCATAAAATATCTGCAGATCTTTTGATTTAGTTTCTATACCCATTTTTAATAACGCATCAAAAAACTGCGCCTCGTCTTGTGACTCGGTGGTTATGAGATATGCTATGGCACGTACTAGTTGCCTATCTCCTAGGCTAGCAGCTAGAACATTTGCAAAGTTAACGCGAGCACTATATAGATTACGTGCACTGTGATAAAGGTTTTGTGTGTCTATTAAAATAGCGACACGTTGTGAAGTATGTTGTATTACTGACATAAATATTTAAAATTAAGAAATAAAAAGTCTAAGTTAAAAACTTTCTATCTATTTTTAG
>JAYSXQ010000023.1:0-16269 GCA_043717115.1 bacterium
ACTGCTGCTGCAACACTACAAGGAATGGTTAATCCAAATGCAATAGAAACTACATACTGGTTTGAGTATTCTACTGACTCGGCATTGAGTGCTGCGTCAGTTAAAGCCACAGGTAGACAAGTTCTAGATGCAAATCAAAACGTAACAGCAGTCAATGCTGATGTATCTGGTCTACAAAACAAAACCAACTACTACTATCGTCTAGCTGCTCAGAACAGTTTAGGTATAGTTTACAGTGACAAGGTGTCTTTTAAAACAAAGTAAAACCAACACAAGTTGTAATTGCTTTAAGTTAGATAAAAATAAAACTCCCGCAAGGGAGTTTTATTTTGTTTAGTTTTTGAAGTTAGTCTTCGAAACTAGTCACGGCTATCATCTTTTTTCCCATCTTCATTTCCTTCAAAGCTGCTCACGCATTGGCCTTGATTCTTGAATTTTGGATTTGTAAAAGTCTTCCAACCATCTTTTTTACACTCGTCTTTGTTTTCATTTTTTGTTGGACATATTTTGTTTTTAACAATCAAATATCTGTCAGATGTTAGACCTGTGTAATTAGGAGATGTTGGTGTTACTGTCTGTGTAGCAGCATCTGTAAAACTGATAGCACTTGTCTGATACCCAACTAGACGATACTTGCCAGGAGAACATTTTGCTCCAATAGGTAAGAAGTTACCAGTTAGTGATGTCACTTCGCTAGTGGTATAGCTAGCACCAGACTGCATCAGTGAAGTGTCTGCACCGTATAGTACAGCTCCACCTTCTGAGTTACCTAGTACATAACTACCACTAGTTGTTAGTCCTCCGTTCAAGTTAGCTGTTGTCCATGTAGAAACCATTGGGAACAGCGCACTGTTTGCTGTCACTGCTGTTGCAGGACTGTTACCTAGATATTTTAAGATATGAACTTTTAAATATGTAGGCGCTACATAGTTTGTACATTTTATGTTTCTTACAATTATGTATCCTTCACCGTTCAAGTTAGTAAAACTTGGAGCAGTTAGTGTTATTGGTTTTGTAGCTGCATCAGCGAGACTGACACTACTCATCTGGTATCCAGCTAGGGCGTATTGATGAGAACCATCACATGCTGTACCTACAAGTGTCGTGTTGGTCTGCTCATTCATAGTGTATGAGAAACCTAGAGGTTTCTCGCCTGTTGATGCCTCATATGCTATGTCACCAGCTATTAATCCATTAGGACCAAGATTGAATGATCCACCATAAGTAGAAGTAAACATTGGGAAACTGACTCCATTAGCATTTTCTGCTGTTGCCTGTACTCCGTCAATGTATTTGTATATGTGTACATTTGAAGTTGTTGGTGTCGGCTCAAAGTCATAAGTTGTAATGTTTGAAACAGTTGAAACTACGACTTTGTCAAAATATCCAGATACACCAGCGTCTGCTGCTGAACTGTCACCAACATTTAATGTAAATGCGCGGATATTTGAGCCAGGGCTTAACAGGTTCATGTCAGCAGGTACTGCTGGACAAGTAAATGGTGAAGATACTCTTTGATCAACAGGATAGGCCTGAGTCGGGTCAAAAGTCACAGTAGTAAATCCACCAGTTGAACCGATCACAGGTACAACGTTATATCTACAGTCATAGTATTTTGTCGGGAGAGATGATCCAAAATTAGCGTACACATTCATATAGAACTGTCCTGCTTGTGATGGATTGCCTGTTGAGCCGATACGAAAATCATATGATATAGAGTTAACATTTGATATCGGTGTAGCTATCAAGTTATCTGCTGTGAACTTGTCAGCTGCAGTTAATCCTATGGGTAGTACATATAAACTGCCTACACCTATGCTACTCGCATTAGTGTTAAACGTATAAGGTGTTGTGTTCGCAGGATCAGCGTTAAAATACCACGGTGCTGCGTTACCAGTAACCACAACAGTGGAACTAGTTACAGGTGTCATGATTGCACTAGCGGTTAAGGCCGCACCAAACACTGAAAACAATGCAGTAATTGCAAATTTATTAAATTTATTTTTCATATTATTTTTTTATTCTTTTAACTTTTTATTAAGGTTTATAATTCAAACTTATCCATCACTAACTAAGCCGCACCTCTCTTTTGATTATTACAAAAAATATTTAACCAGACAAAGAAAATTAGCTTCTAATTAAAAGTATAACATCTTTTATATTTGTAACAATACTATGTATTTAATGTTTCTCTCACCCCATACAGTCACTGACCTGTTATTTATATTGGCATCTATATAGGCATCTATATAGTACAAACAGTCGTCATCTGTAGGGGATATAAGTTTTTTAAGTTTATAAGCATTGTCCTTTTGATTATTTTGGTTATAGACATATTGTCCTATATCACCATCAACACAGACTACAACTAGGTCACCATTTTTCATTATGCAGACATCCTCTATGTGTGTTAAAAATCCCTGGGCATTTGTCATTTTTTCAAGCAATTCTCCATTAACTGATATCAATCCATCCTCACCAGCTAGTACATGCATACCACCTAAAGCCTTGTCGCAGTTGATCTGCGCCACATATCCCTTTTCGTCTTGTAGTATGTGTTTTGTGTTATCTTTTTCAAGCATAGATTATGTTAACTTTAAAATTCCTATATTAATATCATTATACTAATGCGCTAACACAAAAGCAAAGACGTTTTCGATTTTTATACCAGCGTTTATCAGTGTACGGCGGGCTTCGTATAGTGTAGTGCCGCTAGTAGTGATGTCATCTATCAAAATGTATTTTGTATTTTCATTATCAATTAGTAGATTGTCATCTACTTCAAATGCGTCCTGTAATTCTAAAACTCTCTGGTCTATAGTGTGTGAAGAGTGTAACTTGTGGGTGTCTTTTTTTCTTATTAAAATATTTTTTATGCGCCCAGGGTCTCCAGCTAAACCTAGGGATATCTGATAGGCTTGATTATACATGCGCTCACTCATTCTGTTTTTAGATAGCGGAATAGGGATGAGTACATAGTCACTGTTTGATACAAACTCTTCAAATTTTTTTCGCACATGTGAACCTACAAGTTTTCCAAGATCTGGATTGTGGTGATATTTTACACGATAGAGGAGATTTTTAACACTCTGGTCTTTGTAGTTGTAGCATGCATAGGTCCAACTGTTTATGTTTTTATGTAATTTTTCTAGTTCCTGTTCGCAATTAACACACAAACATATGCCATTTGTTTTGCATAGTGTACAGCTGGACGGAAAGAGTATATTAGCTATATATTTTTTTAGAATTTTCTGTAGTATACTCATTTTGTTAAAATTATGATACAATTACGCGATGTCTAGTATATCTACCATTATATCAAAAATATTCCCGAGTGAGGATAGTCGTTTTATTAAAAAGTTAATACCAGTTGTTGATAAGGTTTTTGCACTTGAAGAAGAATTGAAAGCATTGACGGATATAGAGTTAAAGTCAAAGTCACTTAACTTGATAGAAACAGTACGCGCGTCCGATGACGTGTCTGTACGCGAAAAAGTTCTAGAGGAAAATATGCATACAGCGTTCGCACTAGTGCGCGAGGCTGCACGCAGGACGCTCGGCATGATGCACTACAGAGTACAGGTGATAGGAGGGTTACTTATACATAAGGGTCACATAGCAGAGATGAGAACAGGAGAGGGTAAAACACTAGTTGCCACTTTGCCAGCGTATGCAAATGCCCTGGTAGGAAAAGGTGTGCATGTAGTAACGGTCAATGACTATCTGTCTAGACGTGACGCAGTGTGGATGGGTCAGGTATATAATATGTTAGGAGTAAGCGTGAGTGTTATAAATCACGAGAAAAGTTTTATGTACAATGAGGTGATGAACAAAGAGGAGGATAGAGTGCGCGATGAACAAGGAGCTTACAAAGTCGAGTATGATTATCTAAAATCATGTGAGAGAAAACAAGCCTATAATGCTGACATTACATATGGTACTAACAACGAGTTTGGTTTTGATTATTTACGTGATAATTTGGTGTACGAAGAGTCACAATTATCGCAACGTGATCACTACTACGCAATAGTCGATGAGGTGGACTCTATATTAATAGACGAGTCTCGTACACCGCTGATCATTTCTAACTCTGCACAGGATAGTGGAAACGTATACGCTACATTTGCAAGACTAGCTGAAAACTTGATAGAAAACCAAGACTATACAGTAGATGAGAAACAGCGTGCAGTAATGATAAAAGAATCAGGTATAGAAAAAGCAGAAAAGGCACTAAAGATACCATCACTATACACAGCTGAGAACATGGCTACGGTTCACCACTTAGAAACTGCTGTACGTGCAAAAGCACTTTTTATAAAAGAAAAAGAATACGTCATTAAGGACGGTGAAGTTATAATAGTGGACGAGTTCACTGGCCGTATGCAACCGGGACGCAGATGGTCAGACGGACTACATCAGGCTGTAGAGGCAAAAGAGGGTGTACAAGTACAAAAAGAATCTCGTACAGTAGCGTCTATTACTTTTCAGAACTATTTTAGATTCTATCGTAAATTATCAGGTATGACAGGAACTGCGAAAACAAGCGCAGAAGAGTTATACAAAGTGTATGGTCTTATAGTTACAAAAGTACCAACACATAATGACAACAAGCGTAATGACTATCCCGATCTTGTGTTCCAGTCACAAAAAGGAAAATTGCAAGCACTGGCTCGAAAAGTAAAAGAGTTACATGCAAAAGGTCAGCCAGTACTAATAGGTACTATATCTATAGAAAACAATGAGACTATATCACAATATCTAACTCGCGAAGGTGTGTCACACGCAATACTAAATGCTAAAAATCACGAACGTGAAGGAGAGATTATAGCTGACGCTGGTAAGCGTGGAGCAGTGACTATTGCGACTAACATGGCAGGACGTGGAGTGGATATAAAGCTCGGTGGTATACATGCAACAGACGCTGAGTATGAAGAGGTGCGTGATCTAGGCGGGCTTTATGTTATAGGTACAGAACGTCACGAGGCGCGTCGTATTGATAATCAGTTACGTGGACGTTCAGGTCGCCAGGGAGATACAGGTGAGACACAGTTTTATGTATCGCTAGAGGATAATCTAATGCGTGTGTTTGGTTCTGAGCGTATAAAAACTATGATGGGAAGTTTTGGTATACCAGAGGACGAGGCTATAGTTAGCAAGTTCGTATCGCGCGCGCTTGAGAGCGCTCAAGAGAAAATAGAAGGTTTCCACTTTGATTCACGTAAACATACACTGCAGTATGATGATGTTTTAAATCAGCAACGTACTAGTGTGTATGACAGAAGGAAGAGACTATTGCTTAACGATATGACCTATGTAAACAGCGTGGTAGACGAAGTAGCAAAAGACAGTATCGAGGTGACTGCAAAAGTAACAGAGAAACGTATTGATGACGCAAAGCAGTTTGAGAATTTGGTACGTGCTGTGCTACTGCAAATATACGATGTGGTATGGATGGACCATATAGAGCACATGGATAATTTACGCCAGACAGTTAACCTGCGTGCATACGGTCAGCGTGACCCACTAGTAGAGTATAAACGTGAAGGATTGCAAATGTATAGACATCTAGATGGTCGCATTGCTCATGACTTGTCGTCGTTTATACTACATATAGACAATGTGATAATGCAAATGAAAATGCAATCAAAAATGTCTGAACTGGCCGAGATTCGTGCAGAACACGGTGATGTAGGACGTAACGACTTGTGTCCATGCGGTAGTGGTAAAAAAGTAAAAAAGTGTGACTGTAAAGAATTCGCACATTTGAGAGTATAAAAATAAAAAACACGTAGCGCGGGCTACGTGTTTTGTTTTGTTAGTCCTAATTCGTGTTTGGTTTTGGACTTGGTGTGAAAACTTCCCACCAGCGACTAGACTTTTCTTTTACTTTCTTTTTCTTCGAGGGTTCGTCTGGCATCATTTGACCGATCAGAATAAAAACAATAATAATTAAGCTAAAAGTTACCATATTAATAACGGTGTCACTATAAATAAATACTTGAAGTAAGAAAAACATTAGAAGCATAAAGAAGCAGGTACTTAATTTTGATTTAAGTTCAGCATACTCTTCTTTTTGTTTAATGGAAATATTAAGTAATATAAAAAGTATTGAGTACATAAAGTTTATTAGAAAGAAAAGTGCAATAAATAAAGAAAGTATTACATTTCCACCTAAAAAACTAAAAAATATTAACATCATTGCAACTGAATTAATGAAAAAAGAAAAACTAGACATGTATACTAGTGTACTTTTTTTATTTACTCCTTTTTTTATTAGCCATTCCCAGATCTTTATCCCAACTACGATTATGAAGTCTACGATATAATCAAATGCTTTCATTTTGTATCCTTTTCAATTAATTTGAATTTGCTCGAAAGAGCGACTGGTTTATATATTACACTATATAAATGCATGTGTCAATGTGGGAAGTTCTCTTATTATTTGGTATAATGTACAACATAAACACATGGCAAAAAAGACTATTAAAAATACAAAAGCAGGTGATGAGCCAGAAGACGCAGTAGTTGTACCAAATGTATCAGACAAGATATTAATAGCACCGATAGTAGACGAGATGCGAAAGTCATACTTGGACTATGCTATGAGTGTGATCACTAGTCGCGCACTACCTGACGCACGTGACGGATTGAAACCGGTACACAGACGCATACTGTATAGTATGTATAAGAATGGCCTGACTCCAACTGCAAAGTTTAAAAAGTCTGCAACTGTGGTGGGAGACGTGCTAGGTTCTTATCATCCTCACGGTGATGCATCAGTGTATGACGCTATGGTGCAATTAGCGCAAGACTTTAAAACTCGCTACCCTCTAGTATTGGGTCAGGGTAATTTTGGGTCAATAGACGGAGACGGTGCAGCAGCATATAGATACACGGAGGCAAAGATGAGCAAGGTCGCCAGTGAAATGATAGCCGACATTGAAAAGGATACTGTGGACATGAGAGCGAACTATGACGGAACTAAAAAGGAACCTGTAGTATTTCCGACCACAGTACCGAGCCTACTGCTGAACGGCACTCTCGGTATCGCTGTGGGTATGGCTACAAATATACCCCCTCATAACATGACGGAGATACTGAACGCATGTATACACCTGGCTGATAATCCAAATGCAACTACTGAGGACCTGTGCGAGTTTGTTCATGGTCCAGACTTTCCAACTGGAGGACTGATTTTTGGTGAGGCTGATATCAGGCATGCGTATGCAACAGGACGTGGAGGTATACTGTGTCGTGGTGAAGCAGAAATAATAGAAACTAAAAATGGACAGTATCAGATCATTATCACTTCCATTCCATTTCGTGTAGTCAAAGCAAACATGCTAGAACGTATCGGAGAGTTAATAGGTGAGAAAAAAATAGAAGGTATCAAGGACGTACGTGATGAGTCCACCACGGACATACGTGTGGTGATAGACATAAAGTCTAATGCACAGCCAGAAAAGATATTGAATTATCTTTATAAACACACAGACCTAGAGCAAATGTTCCATTTTAATGTCGTAGCCCTTGTACATGGTGTACCGCAGACATTGTCGTTAAAGGCAGCACTGGTAGAATTCATCGCCCACAGAAAAGAAGTAGTCAGACGCAGGACCCAGTTCGATCTACGTAGGGCGCTAGAGCGTGAACACATATTACTCGGTCTTAAAAAAGCCCTTGACCATATAGATGAGATAATACAAACTATAAAAAAGTCAAAAGACACACCAGATGCGCATGCACAACTGATGAAAAAGTTCGAGTTTTCTGCGATACAGTCTACGGCAATACTCGAAATGAAATTGCAAAGATTGGCAGGGTTAGAAAGAAAGAAAATAGAAGATGAGTTAAAAGCAGTACAATTACTGATCGAGGAGTTGCGTGCCATACTCGCGAGTGAAAAGAAAATGTTGAAATTGATTAAGGACGAGATGATACATATACGTGATACATATGGAGATGCTCGTCGTACTCGTATCATAAAACACGCCGCTAAAAATTTTAATCCAGAGGACCTGATAGCAGAAAAAGACGTAGTACTGGTATATACAAAAGGTGGATATATAAAACGTACTGACCCAGAGGAGTTCCGTACACAAAAACGTGGTGGAGTGGGTGTAGTTGATCTAGACACAAAAGAAGAAGACTTTATATCTATCTCAATGACAGCGAGTACACATGCTGATTTACTATTTTTCACTGACAAAGGTAAAGCGTATCAGATAAAGATGTATGAGATGCCGGAGGGTAAGCGTGCAACACGCGGGAAAAACATTATGAATTTCTTGCAATTGACTGAGGGTGAAAAGATAACGAGTATACTCGAAGTGCCAAAGGACGCAGATCATGAATCTACATCAATTATGATGGTCACAAAAATGGGAGTCGCTAAAAAGTGCAGTGCGTCGTCATTCAAAGACGTGCGTCGTAGCGGTATCATATCTATCAGGCTCGAAGAGGGTGATGAGTTAGTGAACACACTACTAGTGCGTGCTGGAGACAGTGTCATACTTACTAGTTACGATGGTCAGTCTATACGTTTTGATGAGGGAGATGTACGTCAAATGGGACGTACCGCAGGAGGGGTGAACGGTATGAAGCTCGACAAAGGAGATCTGATTATGAGTGCGCAGAAAATAGCAGGGACAGACAAAAAAGCAAAACTATTAATTCTAACAGAAAATGGATACGGAAAGATGACTGATCTAAAAGAATACAAGATACAAAATAGAGCAGGTAGTGGTATTAAAACTGTAAAGGTTACTGCAAAAACTGGAAAACTAATGGTAGCCCGCGTTATATCAGACGAGTCAACAGAGATACTCGCTGTATCAAAAGCCTCACAAGTTATCAAGACTGATCTACACGATATACCGACTCTGGGTCGTGATACACAGGGAGTACGTGTTATGAAGCTGCGTGAAGGTGACAGTATTGCAAGTTTGAGTTTGCTATAGTTTCCTGTTAGAATACAAATAGAGGTAAATACAAATCATAATATGGAGGTTATATGAGTAAGTATCAAAGTCACAATTACTGTTTTTTAGTTACTACACCAAAACCAAAAATAGTACCAGTTAAAATTACACCAAGAGTGTCCACATTTTTAACAGATGAAGATTTGCTGCGTGCTGCTAAAAAACCAATTACTGCTTACATGATCGGGGTCTCGGTGAGAATAATAACTGGAAAGAGTCATCATGCATACGATGTACATACAAGACTTACAACACTTGTAAATGCTGGCAGTATTACCAGGGTTTCAGTTGGCAATAAAGTTTTATATAAAGCAAAAGTTTTTGGTGAGAAGTAATTTTTAATTTACAAAAAGTAAGCCCGCGCGAAGCGCGGGCTATTTTAATTTATGTGTATTTTATATTTTTAACTTAATATTTAATTCTGTGATTAATTCAATACAAAAAACATAACAGCGCTCACACAGGCTACCAAAAATGTTCCCCAGGCAGTATCAACGAGAGCGAGCGCCATAGGGTAGTCCCTCAGTGTTGCTAGGTTCGTAAAGTCATAAAAAGCATACATACAAAACCCAAGTAGTGCGCCACTTAAAAATGCACCCTGTATACTGGTCGCATCGCGTACAACAAACCAGTATGCAGTGAATAGTGCAAGCACATAAAACACTACAGCTGCTGGGAAATTAATTACCAGTGACCCATCACGAATTGTCGTTAAGTGTGACAGACTGTCTAGATAAAACTTTTTCATAATATGGGCTAGCCATACATAATCCAGTATAGTAAAAGTAACGGCAGCTGCTCCCAATGCGTATAGTGTTTTCATATAGTTGCAGTATAACATGCAAGATGCTAGAGTGTGCTGTAGAAGTATGTAAACTGACATTTCTGTTATAATTTTTCAGGAGATTATTATGAACCTTTTAGATGCATTAACTTTAGTTTTCTGTGTAGGTTTTGCATTTGTTTTTGTGCGCTATGAAATAGTGTACATAGACACAGTGTGGCGAGGCTATGGAGTAAAACATCATGCATTCGCAATCATAACTACAACATCTGTACAAAGTAAAAACAATGATGCAGTTTTTGGTGGGTATATGAGTAGGAGTTTATCTGTATATATATTAAAAAAAATGGCTAGTCTATTCTTTTTATTTTTCGTAGTCATGTGGTTGTACTCTGTGATGTTTGGAATAAAAGACCTAGAGACTTCATTTTTTTTAGATACTACTCTACGTACAATGTTTCTACTGTTTTTCTTTTTAGGATCTTTATTCTTATTACCGCTCTTTTTTAGTAAAAAGTTTTGGTATTTATCAGAACAGTCAGCTGTGAATTATTATCATGAAGTATATACAAAAAAATATACGGAAGCTTATCAAAGGCAGAAGGACTCAACATATAGCAAGGAAGAGATAGATAGACTTGTATCATTTGACATGAACAATTACCAATATCAGGAAACAAGAAACAATATGATTGAGATGCTTAAAAGAGAGGGTTGGGTGCAATAAGAAATACAAGAAAACCAAGAGAAGAATGCAAGCAAAAACTAAAGAAAAAGCCGGTTTTCCCTGGAGGGGAAAACCGGCTTTTTTATGAGCTCCCTAATCAGAATTTATGGCTAAAGCATACACTTTAAAGTCTCTCGATAGAATGCTTGCAATTTTCTGCCAATATGCTATTATTGTATCCACGTTCGTTGACAATTACATACCACCCGGATAGTTTAAATTAGACGCAAGTCTAATACTGTTATCCCAATTATAAAACTGATCGAAAGATCAGTGACAGAACTGGGGTCTTTTCAATTCCGAGGTGGAAGACAAAATAAATCACTGCGTACAATATATTATTATTTTTAATGTACGCAGCTTAAACATCTGCCTACGCATGCAAGTGCTGCGGCAGATAAGAAAATAAACACAGGAAGTGTCACAGTAATATGTACATTTCCTAATAGGATAATTAAGAGCATAGGGTGGATACCTTGGCTCAAGGAAGCGATGAAAGACGTGATATGGCTGCGATATGTTTCGGGGAGGCGCCTAATAGCCTTTGATCCGGAAATTTCTGAATGAGGAAACTCTTGTGAAGTAATGTTCACAAATCTTTGCAGCAGTGCATCGAGGCAGACCCGCTGAAGTGAAACATCTCAGTAAGCGGAGGAAAAGAAACAAATATGTATTCCGTGAGTAGCGGCGAGCGAAATCGGAACAGTCCAAACCCACGTGCTTGCACGATGGGGGTTGTAGGGTAAAGTCGTAGTATTATACTAGGTCAGTTATAAAATGTTAGTATAGATTAATTTGCTGGAAAGCAAAATCATAGAGGGTGATAGTCCCGTAATCGAAATGCTAATATCTGATTTGACTTTATTCCTGAGTATCTCAAGACACGAATAGCTTGGGAGAATCCACCAGAACTAACTGGTAAGACTAAATATTCCTTGAGACCGATAGTGAACTAGTACCGTGAGGGAAAGGTGAAAAGAACCCCGAGAGGGGAGTGAAATAGACTTGAATCCCTATGTTTACAAAGAGTAGAAGAGGACCCGTTTACGGTGATCCTCGACTGCGTGCCTATTGAAGAATGAGCGAGCGAGTTAATATGTGCAGCTGGCTAAGTGGAGCAAAGCCACGGAGCCAAAGGGAAACCGAGTGTGAATAGCGCGAAAATAAAAGTTGCACGTATTAGACCCGAAGCCAGATGAGCTACCCATGGGCAGGTTGAAGCTTTGAGAAATCAAAGTGGAGGACCGAACCGGTAGGTTGTACGACTCCTTCGGATGACCTGTGGGTTGGAGTGAAAAGCTAATCGAATCTGGTAATAGCTGGTTCTCTCCGAAATAGTTTTTGGACTAGCGTTGGGTGTTTATGTGTGGAGGTAAAGCACTGGAAGGTTCTGACAGGGAGAAATCTCGCGGCGCCTATCAAACTCTGAATGCCACACAATATAACCCAGCAGTAAGACTCCGGGGGCGAAGCTCCGGCGGTCAAGAGGGAAACAGCCCTGATCTCAAGTTAAGGTCCCAAAGTGTATGCTAAGTGTAAGCGAGGAGGTGGAGTTTCATTGACAATGAGGATGTTGGCTTAGAAGCAGCCATCATTGAAAGAAAGAGTAACATCTCACCCATCGAGAGACTCTGCGCCACAAATGATCGGGACTAAAGCATACCACCGAAACTGAGGGCTATAGTATTTTATACATAGCGGTAGGAGAGTGTTCCACTCTGCGTTGAAGGTAAAGGGGTGACCCATACTGGAGCGTGTGGAAGTACGAATGCTTGCACAAGTAACCGCAAGGAAGGTGAGAGCCCTTCCCGCCGAAAGACTAAGGGTTCCTACGCAACGTTGATCGACGTAGGGTTAGTCGGGCCTAAGGTGATGGCTAACGCCGGAACCGATGGACATATGGTTAATATTCCATAACTTGGTAAAAATGTGATGGACTGACGCATTGTTGTACTTGATGCCCCTTATTGGATTGGGGTAGGGCTTACGATTGTGTACTATAGGCAAATCCGTAGTATAAATGAGAGTAAGAGCTCGAAGGCTGTAGCAATACAGATGAAGATCGAGGAGCACGATGCCAAGAAAAGGTTCTACATTCTGTGAATACAGAACATATCTATTAGTGCAAACAGATATTTATATCATATGCATTAATAGATGTGCGTTATTTTTTACTAATCCGTACCGTAAACCGACACAGGTAGTCAGGTCGAGTAGACCAAGGCGAACGAGTGATTTCTCCCCAAGGAACTAGGCAAAAAAGCGGCCGTAAGTTAGCGATAAGGCCTGCCCCCATCACTTTGTTTTTAAACAAAGTGTGATGGACCTAGAGAATTGTGGAAATAAACATGAGAAGACTCTATATAATTATTTGATTGATAATTATAGAGAGAAACTATCATGTACTATAATTTCTATCTTTGCCATTTGTATTTGGAAAGATAGAAAGTTTCTGAGACAAACATGCGTGACTGTTTTCAAATGTCACGTACACGATTCTCTAAAGTCTCATGTTACTTTTTTTCTTTTGAAAATAAAGTGATGGGGGCCGCAGCGAAAGTGTCCCTGCCGACTGTTTATCAAAAACACAGCTCCCTGCGAACTCGTAAGAGGATGTATAGGGGGTGACGCCTGACCAATGCGGGAAGGTCAAATATTGGTGGTCGCAAGGCTGACCGATATAAGCCCCCGTCAATGTCGGCCGTAACTATAACGGTCCTAAGGTACTGGTTACAGCTAATGTAATCAGTAGGACTAGGACGGTTATGGTAGTGAGAGATAAACAATCAAATCAACACGACCAACAAATTAGCTACCTCATGATATGGAAACATTCATAGAGTCCGAAGTGGTTAGCGAGAGACCAACGCCACATATCTGACCATTTAGTTGAAGATAAAGATAGAGTCCAGCTGTGAGGAATAGTTGAGCGAAATTCCTTGTCTGGTAAGTTCAGACGTGCACGAATGGCGTAACGAGTGGGGAACTGTCTCGGGGAGTAGCTCGGTGAAAATACATTGGGGGTGAAGATGCCCCCTACCTGCAGATAGACGAAAAGACCCCGTGAGCTTTACTCTAGCTTGATATTGCTTTTGTTGATGTACTGCGTAGTATAGTGGTGAGAGGTCTGATGTGTACGGTTTCGGCTGTACTCTACTCGACAATGAAATAGCCATCTTTACATTTGCAAAAGCTAACGTGTGCGGAAAAAACGCACGCAGACAGTATCTGGTGGGGAGTTTAACTGGGGCGGTTCCCTCCTAAAAAGTAACGGAGGGGTACATTAAGGTCAGCTAGGCGCGAATGGAAACCGTGCCGATAGTGTAAGAGCATAAGCTGGCTTAACTGTAAGGGGGACATCCCGAGCAGACAGGAAACTGGGTTCTAGTGAACCGACCACTCGCATTAGATGCGGTGGAAGATTAACGGATAGAAGCTACCACGGGGATAACAGGCTAGTTCTGCCTGAGAGTTCATATCGACGGCAGAGTTCGGCACCTCGATGTCGGCTCATCTTATCCTGGTGGTGGAGAAGCTACCAAGGGTTTGGCTGTTCGCCAATTAAAAAGATACGTGAGCTGGGTTCAAACCGTAGAGGAATGTATAAAATAGAATTAATTGCTATGCTTATTTGCTACACTATTATAGTGTAGATAAAATACATTCTCATGTATTTTAATAAGTAATGCACATTATATGCATTTTATTTTATAGATTTCTCTTAGTTTGAACCCGAGGAGTTAAGCAAAGTAAAATTTTGGACTTAACAAAAAAGACATCAATCACGGCGGCTATATATGGTGACATATATAGACAAGCCAACTAATATCGGGAAAATCTTAATCATATAAGAATAAATTGTGAACTTCATAGAGGTCATAAACTTGACAGTTTTCGCATGATAGCGAATTCTAACATGGGGGAAATGCCAGTACCTCAGGAGTTACTTTGCTAGACGCCCTAAGCAAGCGTAAAATCTAAAACAGTTGCTACCACTCAGTGCGCAGCATTTAGATTAGTGAAGTCAAGTTGTTCCTCTCTCCATTCATTTGGAAAAGGCAAATTTAATTTGCCTCCTCTATGAAGTTCATAATTAAAAATAATATGAAAGACAATTCCGAGGGAAGTCGCAAGACGCCCGTAGAGACTAAACGTTGGCACACTTTTTCTGTTATTATTTTAATTTCAAGATAAGTGCATGCTATAGTCCGATCCCTCTGGTAACAGAGGTTGATAATCATTGAAACCAAGATTATCATGTAAAACACAACCTTCACATGCGTGAGACAGGTTGGTTTCCTATCTTCTGCAGGCGTTGAATATTGAGGAGACTTGTTCCTAGTACGAGAGGACCGGAATGAACTAACCTCTGGTGTATCGGCTCTACCGCCAGGTGGACCGCCGAGTAGCTATGTTGGGACTGGATAACTTCTGAAAGCATCTAAGAAGGAAGCCACCTCCAAGATCAGTATTCGTTTGAGCGTCGTAAGAGATGATTACGTTGATAGGCTCTAGATGTACGGACAGCAATGTCTTTAGTCGAGGAGTACTAATTACGCGATATCCTATTAGGAAATGTGCATAGTACAATAATACAATAATTAATTTTATAGTAATTATGTGTCTATCACAATTATGTACATTTCTGTGTTTATTTTCGTTTGATTTATTTTGTCAAAAAAAACTATAGAAACATTTTGAATGTTCTGTTCTGGTGATTTAGCTGAGGGGTCACACACCATCCCATTCCGAACTGGATCGTTAAGCCCTCACGTAGCGATGGTAGTGCGCAAGCGCAAGAGTAGCTTTTCGCCAGAACAGAGTATTCAAAATTGTTCTTTACATCGATTCACATATTGTTGTGAGTCAAATCCAATCCGTGTGTAGCTCAGTACGGTATAGAGCGCGTTCTGGTAACCCAGAACGAGGTCGCAGGTTCAAATCCTGTCACATGGACCCATCCCTTTCTTAATAGACAGGGATTTTGCTTTTTATATTTAAATATGATAGTGTAAACACAGATACAAATACGAACAATGTTATTTTAATTATTTCCAAGGAGGAAAAATGTTAAAGTTTGAAAGTTTAAAATTGTTATATGTTATATCTGGTACAGACGGAAAAACAGATATATCTACATTGCTGGATAAAAAATGGGTAACTAAACTTGAAACAGAAAACGAAACCACTGCACATAAAAACTTAAGAGATTTAATGGACTATTTACGGTCTCAAAAACGACATTGCTCGCAAAAAAGAACTATCAATTTAATGCTGCACCGCTTACATTATCGTGATAGTAAACATGTAAAGGGGGTTCTTCTAAAAACAGACCGTATAGTGATTACAAATGAAGAGATAGGTAGTTCTATGGTTAATATATAAAAATACACACTACGTTAAACCTAAGTAGTAAAAACAAAGCCAACAGTAAACACTGAGGGCTTTTTTATTTCTCTTTTAATTTTTGTTCCATTATTTCCAGAATTATGATATTATGTATATATGAATAAAAATATCGTACGTCTAGTGGCTGTGATTATATTACTATCGCCATGGATATATGTCTCATCAATATACAAAGAAGTACTAGCTATAGTGTTTGCTATAGTACTGCTCTTGGCAACTGTAGATATATCAAAAAAGAAAAAATTAAACACAGACACTAATACCGACAACAACTCAGATGGGCATATACCAGCAACTAATCACAGTAGTACAGAGAATAAAAGACAAAATATATCAACTTTATAATTATTTCTGATATACTGCAAGCA
>JAYSXQ010000024.1:0-15955 GCA_043717115.1 bacterium
TATCTACTTTTAGTGCTGAGTTAGACAAGTACGATAGATTTGTAGTTTTTTTGCAGAATAGGATAAATGGTGGTGGGAGAACGACGGAGCAAAACATAAACAAGAAACGTAGTAAGCTAAATAAACTAGCGACCATTGTAGGTTATGCAACACTAGGTACCGCAGCAGCTGTAGGTGGTAAAATGGGGCTAGACGCATACGCTGACAGTAAAAACAAAATAGAAAGTCCAACCAAAGCAAAGGTACCCGTAACTAACCCCAGTGTTTTAGTGGTAGATAATAACAAAATATCCATAGCGGGTGGTGATGCATACATACTCAGTACCGATACCAAACAGATAATAGGAACAGATGGTTTATACCTAGCAAAGAACGTAACTAAAAAAAATAACGACGTGTTAATGTTTAAGACAAATGTAAGTGGAGTATCGACATACGCAGAACTGTCATCAGTATCCGATGTAGTGATTTTGGATAATGGTATAGGTCAAGCATTACTGATAAGAATAAATCCAGAAAAAGAGGGGTGGGTTGTAATACCTAAAAATAGCGATGCCATAAAAGACCCAGACTTGGGCACAAAACTAAGTGACGCTATGAAACAAATACATAACGGCCAACCAAAATCACTGGATGAGATATACATATGGAAAGGGCAGAACATAGCAAATCAAAACGCACCTCTGTTTACAAGATGGTTATCAGAAAAAGCAAAACAGGAATCGCAAAGAAATCAAAACCAAGCACAAACACCAGAAATAAAACCTGTTACTCCAATAGTAGAAAAGAGTGTGGAGACAACTAAAAAAGTTGACACGGATGCAGCGCCTGTAACAACACTAGATAGTAGCAAATACTCAAACAGTAACTACAAATATGAAAAAGATGACTTTATTATAAGAAATGTAAGCGATGAGTCGAAAAAACTACTAGAAGCGGCTGTGATGCCAACACTTAAGAAAATATTTGGGTAAACATAAAAAACATGATAAAACTTTTCACAATAGATGGTATAAAAATATACGAGAACAACTTTAAAAACATGTTATATCGTGACTTTTTGCATATGGAAAAAGTTCCAAAGGGAGTAGAAGAGGAGCAAATTAAAAGACTTTCTGATCACTTGCAAAAAATTCAGGATATGGAGATACCACCTGACGCTACAGTACATGATGTGTTGCTAGAGATAGAACTTAGACAATTATAGTGTGTTATACTCATACAGATGAAAAGTGTGCAATTAAATGCTAAACAGTTAGAAGCCACCGAGCACATAAGTGGACCACTGCTTATACTAGCGGGGGCGGGGGCGGGGAAAACAAAAACTATCACTGAGCGTGTAGTAAAAATAGTAAAGTCCGGCATAGACCCAGCCCACATATTGTGTGTGACTTTTACTAACAAGGCCGCAGCGGAGATGCGTGAACGTATACTAAACAGACTAAAGGAAGAAAGTCTGTATGACGAGTACACCCAGGCGCCACTAATAAAAACATTTCACTCTCTAGGTTTATGGATATTAAAAAGAGAGACGGACGCTGCACAGTTACCAAAAAACTTTACCATACTAGACAGTGATGACTCGCGTAGCATAGTAAAGAGAATACTGGAGGGGCAGGGAGTGGATATCAAAATGTATGACCCGAGCAAGATCAGGAACGCTATCAGTCGTGAAAAGGGTGACTTTCGTACACCAGAAATGTACAGTAGCAAGATAGCCAACTACACTATGGAAATAGTTCACAATACTTGGAAAAGTTATGAGAAGGAGCTGCGTGATCAGGGTGCGGTAGATTTTGATGATTTACTACTTAAAACTGTTGAGATATTAAGAGATAATCAAAACATAAGAGAAAAATATCAGAACTTTTTTACTCATGTGCATGTAGATGAGTATCAAGACACAAATCAAACACAATACGAACTGTCAAAACTGCTAACCAACCCTAAAAATAACAACATTTGTGTTGTAGGTGATACTGACCAGAACATATACAGCTGGAGGGGTGCAAACTTGAAAAATATCATGAATTTTGAAACTGATTTTCCTGGCACAAAAGTAGTTTTACTAGAAGAGAACTACAGATCAACCGGCAACATATTAGAACTTGCAAACATAGTGATAAAGAAAAATACTATAAGAAAAGACAAGAGACTTTTTACCCAGGCCGGAAATGGGGAGAACATAGAAATACTACCTAGTTTTGATGGGGAAAGCGAGGCCGAGTGGATAGCTTTAAAATGTAGCGATATCATATTTGCTGGAGTAGATCCAAATGAAATAGCCATACTATATAGGACTAACTTTCAGTCGCGTATATTTGAAGAGAAAATGCTGGCACATAATGTGCCATATATCGTTCTAGGTACTAGGTTTTTTGAACGTAAAGAAATAAAGGACGTATTATCTTATCTGCGTGCTGCATTTAATCCAAAATCACAACCAGACTTAAAAAGAGTCTTTGAAACTCCAAAACGTGGGGTAGGGAAGGTCACTTTAGCAAAACTTTTTTCTGGTGAAGTCTTAACTGGAACATCTGCCACAAAAGTAAAATCCGTTTTTGACTTTTTACAAAGTGTGGTTAGTCAATCAGAAACAGCAACACTGTCGGACGTTTTAACATACATACTAGTAGAATCCGGTATAGAAAAAGAGTTAAAAGATGATGGTGACGAGGGTATGATCAGACTTGCGAATATTTCTGAACTCATAACCCTGGCACAAAAGTACGATGATGAGCTGCATACAGCACAGGGTTTTGAGGACTCACTAGATAGGTTTTTAGAATTATCCTCACTATCCAGTGATCAAGACGATGACAAAAAAGAATCCTCTGGTGTGCGCCTGATGACAGTACACAGTAGCAAAGGTTTAGAGTTCGAATACGTATTTATAGTGGGACTAGAAGAGGATCTGTTTCCGTCTAAAAACTTTTCAGGGAGAAAACAGACAAAAGAGGAGGAGGAAGAGGAGAGACGACTGTTTTACGTAGCCGTTACTCGTGCCCGCAAAAAACTTTTCTTGTCATTTGCTGAGCTGCGTACTATTTTTGGTCAACGCAACATAGCAGCACCTAGTACATTTATAAGTGATGTGCCGGATGACATTGTTGATTATCATGATGTGTATTATAAACAGCATGCCGCAGAACGTACTGTGTACTATTAAACGTGACTTATATATTTTCTGTGTTACACTTTGTGTATGAGTAAAAACTATGTTGGTAGTAATGGTTTTGATGACGAGCCGATAGTAACAAAAGAAAAGATATACGCTTTTGCAGCATTGCTTGTGATACTAGGTCTTGCTTTTATAATTTTTCCTAATGCTATAAAAACATCTACAAATAAAAACACAGATAAAAGAAATGTAGAGCTAGATAGTTACAATCCAATAATAAACTCAAACAACGACACGGACGGAGACGGTATACCAAACTGGCAGGAGCAGATATACGGCACCAATCCAAATGTTCCAGACGCGGACAAGATACCCCTAAACGTTTATCGCTCTGGTAATGATACTGGCGTTTCTAGTAGTACGAACTTAACCGACGCTGTGGCTCGTGACATATACGTAGCAGGTCAGTATGTAAAAAATGGAAACGGGGCAGTTGATCCAACAGTTATTGCTAGCGCCATCAGTAAAAGCGTTATCAGCCTCGCCACTGACCCATCAGCAATGAAGTTTAAGACAGTAGACACTACTGATATAAATATAATAAAAAAGTACTTTAACGATACAGGGAGAGTTTTTGTGTATATTTTAGGCACAAAACAAAAAGAGTTGGATGTTTTTGCTGCTAACTTAGAAAGCGGATCGTCGCTAGACTATATAAATTCACTAGTTCCGACTTTTACAGAAGCCTGCAATTATTTAAATACTTACAAGACTGTACCTAGCCAATACGCAGACATGCATACCCGACTGTTAAAAATATGTAACACTTACTCAGGTTTGTTGGTTTCAATGCTAAACGCAAACTCTGACCCTGTGCGTGCTGCTGCATATATAACTTTATATAAAAATAATATTAATGATTTGTATAAGATATTTATAGAGTACAAAAATGAAGTCAATAATCAAAACATTGTCTATAGATCAAATGAATACGGTTACCTTTTTAATGCCATAAAATAATATGAAAAAAATACAACAATTCCTAAAAGTAGCAGTCTCATGTATGATAATTGTTTCTATTATTTTTTCTAATCAAAAACTAGCTTCTGCACAGTGGGTTGTTATTGATCCTACAAATTTAATACAAAATACTATTAATGCGATTAATGCTCCTATAACATCACTACAGACTACAATTAGCGCATTAACAGATACAAAGTTTTGGATAAAAGACTCTATATTAGATAGGATCTTTGTAGCGCTTGCTAAAAAACTGATCAATAAGATAAAGGATAACATGATAACTTGGATCAATAGTGGATTCAAGGGGAAACCGCTATATCTAGATAAACCAGAACAGTTTTTCAAAAACATTGGCATAGAGCAGCTATCGCTAGTGAAAACTCAACTATTAAGTACCGCCGCATATGCCAACGCAGATATATACAAAGCCCTACAGAAGGACCTGAACAACACTTTTAAGATTAGCATCACCCCAACAGTAGACACTGCTATACTCGACGGACTATGCCCTAGTACAGAAAAGTACATACAGGATAATCAGGACCGTATAGCCACCAGAACGCTCAACGGTGAAAACGTCAGCCAGCGAGAGTATGACTATTTTAATAAAAAGAAAGACACATATGACAAGTACTGTAGTGGGGGGGTAATGACAAAGGAAAAATACGATGGGTTGATGAATGCTTGGGCTAGTGACGCCAGTAACGGTGGCTGGGGACCATTGATAGCTATCACACAAAACCAAGACCGGAACACAGAGCAGGGTAGACTACTGCTGGCAAAGGCTGAACTAGCCAAAAAAATAGAGGTAAAAACCACGCAAGCAAATTCTGAACTAAACAGAAGTGGTGGATTCTTAGATCAGAAAAAATGTACAGAGTACTATGAAAACAGTGAGGATCCAGACAATGTAGTAACTGCGGCGGACAAGCAATGTAAAACATGGGTAACCATAACCCCAGGTAAAGCCGCAGCTGATATGCTGGGCCAAGTAGTTACAGACCCTATACAGCAGGCACAGCTAGTGAAAACTATTAACGACGCCATAGACGCGGTACTGGGTGCATTCGTATCAAAGATAACCACCGACGGACTGGCAGCAGCCCAGGGAGTATTATCTAATTTTGGACAGCAGACATTAACAGCGTCTAGTAGCGAGTATGCATTAACTGTAAATGATAAGGACTTCTTAGTAAAGACTCTTATACCTCAGGCTCAGCAAAAATTAAAAGATCAAAAACGTATACGCACTTATATTCAAAAAGAATATGATCGATACGCAGAGGTTTTTAACGCTTATAACGACGTGTATATATGTTATAAAAACAGAGGCGATGAAGCGTCTATTCCAAATGCTATAAAAATACGCGCCGGCGAGGTAAAAGCCAAAATGGACAGTATACAAAAAGAATTAACTAATTCTTCAAATGCAGAAACTCTTATTGCTAATTACATTAATAATGTTAACACTGCAACTAACTTAAACCAGATAGACATTATAAACAAGCAGTTTGATGCTGACATAGCAGTGGGGAAAATATTTGATGTTACTACTTACGCACAACGCAACATCGATAACGAGGGTGGTCTTTTTGACGCTTTGCGTGCCGAGATATCAAGTGTCGCCGCCCCAGCACTGAATTATTGCCAGTCTATAGATAGTAGTAGAGGTGGAAATTAAAAAACTAGATTAATTTAGTTGTTCGTTTAGTTATCTCTTTAGTTGTTTCTGTAGTTAATTTTGCCATAAGTGTGGTAAAATATACACCATGAAGAGACTAATGGGTAAGATATTGAGCCTAGTACTTGTTTTTACTTTTGTGTTTTCTTTTGGTTCAGGTTTTGTGTATGCGCAAACAACCACACCACCTCCAAGCCCTACACTTTCTCCAGTAGAAGACCAAGGTCCAGCTGCACCACAGACTACACTACCAAGCACAAGCAAGGTAACTCCTTGCGATGATAAAAGTTTCGCAATTGAAATTGCTTGTTATATACCGTACTACATGACGCAGGCGACTATTTCTGTGTTTGGTTTATTTACATTATTAGCAGCAAAACTGTTAGATGTCGCGGTTAATAACTTTATACTAGATATAAAAAGTCTTTTCTTAACTGAAACAGGAACAGACAAAGCTGCTATATACAATGCTTGGAGAGTAATACGCGACCTATGTAATGTAGCAGCATTTTTTGGGGCCATATATATGGGTTTTAGGCGTATGGTGGGACTGGATCAAGACGACTTTAAAAAAGCTATAGCAAAACTAGCCATGTTCGCCATACTTACGAACTTTTCTTTTCCTATTTCAAAATTTGTAATTGATATTTCTAACATAGTAAGTTTGCAGGCGTATGGAGGTATAGCAAAATACGATTTTAGTAGTTCTGGCGGAATATCTAATAGTTTTATAAATAGATTAGGTTTATCATTTTTAGCAACTGAGCAAGGGAAATTAAATGATAGCGCTTTTACGGGTTTTAACTCTTTTGCAGTGATGGCGCTGTTTGTTTTATTTTTAATATTAGCATTTTTTGTGTTTTTATATGCCGCGCTTATGATACTTATCCGTGCAGCCATGTTGCTATTGTCTGTAGTACTCTCACCATTAATGTTTATAGGTGGTCTCGTCCCATCACTAAGCGGACTACATGACTGGTGGAGACAAAACTTTATAGGGCAATTAGTTTTTGGTCCTATATTTATGACTATGTTATGGATAGCTTTTCAATTACTAAATGCTGCGACAACCGTCACAAGCTTAAGTTCTGTAACTGGTAGTATAGACGGAACTATTAGTACTGGCGTGGCTACTCAAATAGCCAACATGTCTATGTCTATTATATTCTTAGTTGTGGCGGTTTACCTATCAAATAAATTTTCAGGGTCGGTAGGAAAGTTCGTTGGCGGGGCCATCAGTGGTGTGGTCAGCACTGTAGCGATAGGAGCTGCAACTGGTGGACTAGGACTAGCGGGGCGTGCGGCGCTGGGTCGTGCTGGAGTGGCTATGCAGCGTAGTGGTTGGGTACAAAACAAAATACAAAATGGTGGAGCCATAACCAGAAACACTGCGCGTCTGATAGACTACAGTGGAAAACGAGCACAAAATGCAAAAGTCTTTGGATCTTCATATCGTGATAAAGTTATAGAGAAAAAGTCTGCAGTACGTGAAGGGTTTGCGGGGACACTACGTGGTAATGCTGGATTACAAGATCAACTAGGTCAAGCTAAAACAAAAGGCGAAGTAGAGAAAGTGCAAAATCAACTGAGAGCCGGTAATGCAAATACTGCTACCGCGCAAGCATCAACAGCAAATACTGTCCCTGTTGATCCAACTGCTGGACTGAATAAAACTACGCAACCATCATCACAAAATATAACTGCACAAAACCCAATTCAAATAGCTGCCCAACAAGACAGACAAGGAAAAGAAACTAAAAATGCTACTGAAAACCAAATACTAAAAGACAACAACGTCTCGGCTACTAATAGCGCTAGATATCTAGAGCTTGAAAAACAGAAAGTCTCTCAAGTGGAGCAGGCATTAAAAACAGACGTTGAAATAGAGCAAAAGAAAAAAGAATTAGATGTTGAGATGAGGCGCGCAGTTATGCGTGCTATGCAGAGTGGTGTGTCAGGTGATGCTGTAGAAAATATAAGAACAGAGTATAAAGAAAGAGTAAGTAGACTAGACCAAACAAAGACTCAAAATAGAAGTAACTTACAGAACATACGTATAGAAAGTGATAGTTTAAAAAACACTATCGGAGTAGCTCCAGCGCAAACATCAACAACAAGTACAGCGCAAAACAATACGTCGATTAATACACCAAACACAACAACCCCTGCTCCAGTTACACCACCAACACAACCCACAAATAACCAAGCGGCGACTAATCCTAGGCCCACTCCTATATCTGTACAACCAGTAAAAAGTAAAATGCAGGGTGTGCGAGATACAATAGGAAACGCAGCGTTAAAAACAGTTATGGCAGCATCTAAAAAAGTCGGAGAGAAAATACCTAATGCAGACGGTGTAATTATAAACCAAATAGCAGAGCGTGGTGTAGTAGGTGCGGTATCGTCTGCGACTTCTCTACGTCAAAAACTTAAAAAGTATAATACTAGTGGAACACTGAGTAGTAAGAGTGTTTAGGCTTTTTGTCTAAACTTGCTGTTTAGATTTTTAGTTTTAGTATATACTGTACTGTATAATAGTTTTATACACGATATGTTAAATCCTGATCTACAAAATGAAATAGGTGCCGAGTTAGAAAAGGTAAGCCCTGCGGTAAATGAGTTTTTAAAGAGTAAATACTTTGAAGACACACTGGACTTGATAGCCCGTGTGAACAAGTTAAACACAGAGCAGCGAGAGAGTTTAGAACTAGAGTGCATACTACATGTACTGGGACAAAACGACCACAATGATGTGGCTGGGTGGGTGGCTAGTGAGGTGCTGGGAGGGGACGTGGAGAAAAATAAACAAGTCGGAACACAAATAGTAAATGATATACAGCAGTATGTACTAAACAAGGTGCCTGGTTTTAAAAGTCTAAGTTCTGTGCAGAATAGTTTTGAAATGGGAGTAGGTACTACTGTAAATAGTAGCTCAAACGCTAATACAACCATTAATCATGTGGGCAGTTTGCGTGACCAGATTATATTAGAAAAAAAGAGTAGTCTGCTCGGTAATCAAGATATCCCTTATGTTACTGGTGAGAACTTTTCTACTGACAATGGAAATGATGAATTAAAAACTTATAAGCAGAGTGCCCCCACCATAAAAGAAGGGGATATTTTTCATGATGTGTACCGAGAGATGCCCCTGCTTGATGACAACAATCCAAAGATAGGGTAAACTGGATAAATAAATAAAAGACATGCAATTTAAAGTACCGCAGTTCATAGACATAGAGGATAAGATAATGGGACCACTGACCTGGAAACAGTTTGCTTATTGCTTGGGTGCTGCTGGTGTAACATATATATCACTACGTTTTATACCGGGCGGTCGTATAGTGGGATTAATAGTCGCCTCACCATTTGCCGGACTATTTTTAGCGCTAGCATTTGTAAAAGTCAACAATCAGCCATTTATAGAAGTGCTCGAGCACAGTTTTAACTATATAACCAACACTAACATATATACTTGGCAAAAAGACGATAGTAGAAATAGTGAGCAGGTATCTCAGACCCAAAAACTTACAGAACAACAAATACAAAATAAAACTGCCAATCTTGGTGGCGTACTACCACAATATGAGAGGAAAAACTTGAGAGACTTGGCTACAAACTTGGACACAAAAATAGATCAAGTTTAAAATATATAACTTGTGATATACTAAAAATATGTTAGGTGCAGCATCACAAAAATTTGTCCCCATAAAAACTATACAAGACGGTGTTGTGGAGTTACAAAACGGCGAATATCGTAGAGTACTGATGACTAACTCTTTGAACATTGCTCTAAAAAGTGAAGACGAACAGACGGCCATCATATCGCAATTTCAAAACTTTTTTAACTCTCTTGATTTTCCTATACAGATATTTGTAAAGTCACGCCGTACGGACATAGTACCGTACCTACAGATGCTCGCTGAGCGTCAAAAACAAGTAAAAGAAGAACTTATAAAGTTACAAATATCTGAGTACATGGAGTATATAAGGAGTTTTAATGAGGAGACAAACATCATGACAAAAGAGTTTTTTGTAGTAGTACCATATGTTGCTGCTATTATTTCTTCAGTGTCAAACCCACTGTCATTATTGTCTTTTGGTAGTAAAAAAGAGGGGACAGTAACACAAAACGAAAAAAACTGGCGAGAAATACAACAACAATTAGAAGAGAGGGTGGATGTAGTCATATCTGGATTGTCTCGTTGTGGTCTGCGCATAAAAGCCCTTAACACCGAAGAGACTATAGAGCTCTACTACGAGATATTTAACCCTGGCATAGAGGGTAAGTCGGTAGTGTAACCAGCAAAAAATAAAGTAAACACAAAGAAATAAAAGAAACATATGAGCATACTAGATATTTTTAATAAAAAAGACGAAAGCAGTGAAGGGGGAATGGACAATGGTAATCCGTCTCTTCCTGCAGATATATACCGAACAGCAAACGAAACATTGCAAGATACTTTGGCGCCCAGCGCATTACAGATAGAGTCTAAAAGTTTTACTATTGGTGATATACGAGGACGAACGTACTTTATAATGTCCTATCCTAGGTTTTTAACTGACACATGGTTGTCGCCACTAGTTAACTTGGATAAAGTTTTTGATATCAGTATACATGTCACACCGATAGACACTAGCGAGATCATGAAAAAATTCCAACGCAAAGTAGCCGAGGTACAGAGCCAGATGATGGTACGTGAAGAAAAAGGCATGGTACGTGATCCGATGCTAGAAACTGCATATGAGGATCTAGAGGGTCTACGTGATGACCTGATGCAGTCCCAAGAAAAAATGTTCGAGGTGGGTGTGTATATAACAGTATATGCGCGTGACGATAATGACCTAGACAAAGTTGAAAAGGAAATACGCTCAATACTAGAGAGTAAACTGGTGCAAATACGCCCAGCGCTGTTCCAACAGGATCAAGGGTTTATAACAAACTTGCCAGTTGGTATGGACCAGTTAAAAGTCACCAACAAGTTAAACACCTCTCCATTATCTAGCGCTTTCCCTTTTGTGTCTTTTGACCTCACTAGTGACAAGGGTATACTCTATGGCATCAACAGACACAATGGCTCACTGATACTTTTTGACAGGTTTTCACTTGAAAACTATAACTCTATAATATTTGCAAAGTCTGGATCTGGAAAAAGTTTCTTTACAAAACTTGAGATACTACGTACACTCATGTTCGATACAGATGTTATTATAATCGATCCAGAACGTGAGTATGAGGCATTAACCGAGGCGGTGGGGGGTAGGTATTTTAACATATCGCTAAACAGTGATCACCACATAAACCCATTTGACCTACCACACCCGACAGATGATGAGACTATGAGTGATGTGCTGCGCTCGAACATCGTGACTTTGGTAGGATTGTTCCGTGTGATGCTCGGTGGCCTGACTCCGGAGGAGGACGCTATAGTAGATAGGGCAATCACCGAGACCTATGCATTAAAAGACATAACACCTGAGAGCGATTTTACACAGATTGATCCTCCACTACTGAGTGACTTTGAAACTGTTCTCTCGGGACTAGAGGGTAGTGAAAGTCTACTAGAGAGACTACAAAAATATACAAAAGGGTCTTGGGCTGGATTTATAAACAACCCAACCAACGTGAATATTGATCAAAAATGTATCTCATTTTCTATACGCGATATGGAGGATGAGTTAAAACCGGTAGCGATGTTTTTGATAACTCACTATATATGGAACGCAGTACGTAAGGAACTTAAAAAAAGACTCTTGGTGGTGGATGAGGCTTGGATAATGATGAAGTCTGAAGACACGGCCAGTTTCCTTTTTGGTTTAGCTAAAAGAGGTAGAAAATACTATCTGGGGCTAGCAACTATAACACAGGACGTGAATGACTTTTTAAAAAGCGAGTACGGTATCCCTATTATCACGAACTCCAGTATACAAATACTATTAAAACAGTCAGCAACCACAATAGACGTTATACAGAAAACTTTTAACTTAACAGACGAAGAAAAGTTTTTACTACTCGAGTCTAATGTCGGGGAGGGTATATTCTTTGCTGGACTTAAACACGTTGCTATAAAAATTATCGCTAGTCACACCGAAGAGCAGATCATAACTAGTGACCCATCAGAAATACTACGTGTGAAAAACTTGCGCAGTGGTATAGTTTCATAGTTGTTCTACATATTTTTTCTGGACATTTGTAGTATACTGTTTTTATATGTGGAAGTTTTTACTTATTTTATTTGTTTTTACAACACCTTACACTTCATTTGTTTATACTCAATTACAAAACGGTAGTGAGGTTTCTTTGGAGGTTATTTCTGGTGGTGGTATAAGTGGACAAACATACACAATTAACTTGAAGAGTTTTGATTTTGATATAAAAAAGTCTGATATATCTTGGACACTAGACGGGGTACTGATTAAGAAAGGGTTCGGCGCGTCAACTGTTTCTGTATCAGTCAATAATCAAAAACAAAACTTGCTTTTAGTCTCTGTAAAAACTCCAACTGGTGAGGTTTATAACAAGTCACAAATACTGGTCGCAAAGCGTGTTAGTTTGGTATGGGAACCGCTCGACAGTTACACTCCTGACTGGTACGAGGGTGGTGCATATCTCGCTCGTGCTGGAGCAGTCAGGTTGTATGCTTTGGCCGAGATCAGTAGTGGAAAATCCGCTCTTAGTAGTAGCGACCTAAAATACACTTGGGAGGTTAATAATGAGATAGTGGACGCATACAGTGGCGTTGGGCGTGACTATATGGATTACAATACAAAAGACGTGCAGGGTAATGAGATAGAGTTCACCGTAACAGTCTCATCCAAAGACTCAAAAGACGCTAGTGATGCTGTTGTAGCAAATCTAACATTAGAACCAAAGGACCCTGAGGTTTTAATATATAAACAATCACCAGTCTATGGTATATTATCTCAAAATGCCCTACTTGGTACTATTAAAAACTATGACAAAAACTTTACACTAATAGCTGAGCCATTTTACTTTAGTACTGACCCGGAAAAGATTAGCAAAATAAACTATACTTGGCGATCTAATGGTAAGACATTAGCAAACTCTAACTCTTTTGCTCGTATTTTTAAAATACCAGATAATGCAACTGGTATAACGGAAATATCAGTAGCTGTAAAACATATCAGTAAAATATTTCAAGACATTAGCTCAAAAGTGAATATATCGTTTTAGTATTTGGGTTTTGTGTTACACTGTTGTGTATGTATATGTTTCTAATAAAAAAGTTTTCTGTTATTTATTCTGTTGTTTTTTTTAGATTTTTTTGTCTGATTTTAGTTGCGTTTTTTACTTTGAGTTCTTTTAATTTTATAGCTTTTGCTGCTGGAAATAATGAATACACGTATCTAGAACCAATAGATCCGAATAATAAAACTATAACTATTTCTGAGGGGGGTCTTTCTACTTATCTGAACTCTATATTGACCTGGGTTTTGGTATTAGTCTCTGTGGTAGCTATTTTTTACCTTATATATGGTGGTATATTGTATGTCACTACTGATATTATAAATAAAAAATTGGAAGGAAAAGAAACCGTAACTAGGGTGGTAACAGGTATAGTTTTTATATTTTCTGTGTGGGTACTACTGAACTCTATTAATCCAAATCTACTTAAAAATAATCTCGGTTTCGCTGGTGGCGCTGTTGGTGCTACTACTGGTACAACTCCTGGATCTGGAACTGTTAAGCCTGTAGACCCGACACCAGTTAGTGGTGAGGTTAAAAACCTAGCCCAACAACTATTAGACCTTAAGAATCAAAATAAAATAAAAATAACTGATTACTCCTCTAATATGGCTAGCGACAGAAAAGATAGGTCTTTGGCGTCTTTACAGTTAGAAGACTTGGCGGCGGGAAAGCAAGCAAATCTATCATCTAGATGTATAACAGGTAGCACAAATGCAGATCCAAAACTTTTAAGTTTTTTAGTTGATTTGGCTGCTTATAATACTTACACTATAAGCTCCTTGTTTGGTCAGTGTCATAGTGATGGATCGGCTCACTACTCAGGTAAAGCCGTTGATTTTGGTTGCCCTTTTAATGTTTCTCAAGGTGATGCAGTTGCTAATAAGTATGGTGTAAGACGCTATGCTGCTGAATCTTGTGGCGGAAAAGGTAATCACTATCACTATTCAAATTAAAAATATGCAACCTGAAAAAGAAACATTGATACAAAAAACTATAAATCAAGAAAAGAGTAAACATAAACTCTATCTTATGATTGGTGGAGTTTTATTTGTTTTCGTTTTAGTATTAGGTGGGTTTTTATTTTTTTCAAGTAGTAATAATGAAATGGCAACATCTGACACAACTTCCCAGTTTCCAGACATAAACACTGGTAGCAGCACTCTTGAAACATATACACCAACATCCACTCAAGTGAGTGGTGACGACTTGGATTATTTACAAAATGGTTCTAGTACACCAACACTGACTCACATATGGCCAAAAGCTATATCAGGATATACTTTATCATATACTAAAACTGAGATAGTGGATCAAAATAGCACAACCACTAATAATAATTTAAATACTCAAAATGATACTATTGTAATTAAAAAGTATAATGAAAAAACTGATGCGTATTTTGTAGACAAAGGTACTGGTAATATATACTCTGCGACTTCACCGCTTTTTACTCCCATAAGACTAAGTATTGATACTTTACCGAACACTATAGATGCAACGTTTTCTTCTAGTACTAATTTTGTTTTTGTAAGGGGAAAATCAAGTACGGGTCAGATTATAAGTAGTATATATAAAACACCACGTATAGAAAACTCATTACTAAATAAGGTGTCAGATGTAGATGGTAGAGTGCTGTATGTTTCAAATTATGGAGATAACAGTTTTATATATAGTAAACAAGATGTATCTGGGTCTAGTATATATCTGTATGATATGAGAAACAATGTTGAAAATAAAATAATAGGACTACCTATAAAAAACTATACTTTAAAATACACAATTGGTGGCAATATACTGTTACAAACTAAGCCTTTATATCTAAGTAATCAGGAAACTTTTATTATAAATATGAAAACTAAAAATATTAACCTTTTGTCTAAAACTAATATTTATAATATATACAGTAAAGATTTAAAACAAAGTATATATTTGCAAAATACTAAAACTTCATACACTTCTGACTTTGGTACTTATAGTTTATCTAAAACTACATTACCTGAAAAATGTGTGTTCTATAAACTAGGGTCTATCTTATGTGCAGTGCCTAGTAACAGTTATGGCGTACTGCTGCCAGATGACTGGTATAAAGGAAAGGCTCACTTTACAGACTCTTTTTATATAATACACGTAAACAATAAAACTGAAAGTGAGGTATATAACCTATCTAGCTCTAAAGTTGAAAATATTGACCTACAGCATCCATTAATAGATAGCGGTGAACACTATACAGGTTTTCTAAATAAAAACGATAAGTCTCTGTGGATTATAGATAACACTAGGCTAGAATCCTACGAATAATTAACAATTGAGCAATACCAAAAAGATTACTAACTACAAAATATATAGTTATACCGGCAGGTAGGAAAATAGAGGATACAAAAACTAAAACTGGTAGAAAATATTTCATTTGTATGGCCATTATTCTTTGAAAGTCTTTTTGTGTTTGACTTGCAGATTCTGAAACTGTCATATCGACTACTGAGTATCTCATTAAGAAATACATAGATATGAATGTAAGCACTGCTAGTATGATACTTGGTTTTGTTATGTCTATATTAAAATAGGTTATATGGTTTCCCACATTATGTACTTCACTTAGTATTATTGTATATAAACCAAAAAGTATCGGTATTTGTATAAGTAGATTTAAAATACTAGAAAAAGGGTTTATTTTATTCTCTTTATAGACTTTTGATAAAGCTATCCCTTTTTCCATATTATTATTTTTATGTTTTTTGTTTATCTCTTCTATGTGTGGTTGTATCTTTTTAATATTCTTAGCTGTTCTATTAGACGAAAAATTAAAATAAAAAAGTCCTAGTTTTACTACTATAGTAAAAAGTACTATACCAACACCTATATCTCCTGTTAGATCGGTGAAAAAATGTAGTAGGGTTGATAGGGGGTTGATTATTATTGTGTT
>JAYSXQ010000025.1:0-5456 GCA_043717115.1 bacterium
ATTCTACTTGTGCCTCACCCTTACCCATCAGGTTAACAGCATCCTCTACTTCTTGTATCAACTGATCAGCGAACGGACACATAGGACTGGTGAGTGTCATGATTATTTTCACATACTCGTGCACAGCTAACTCCTCATAATACTCACCTATCTCTACATCGCGTACTAGACCTAGTTTTACTATATCTATTTCTAGTTCCGGATCTATAACTGTTTTTAATGTCTCTAATACTTTGTTTTTATCTAACATAATTTTCTTTTTTATTTAAGTTTATTTAAAACTCTTTTCTAATCTTCCGTCGCTCATAACATACTCTGCGTCTATTTTTAAGCTACTCTTTATAGCATCACTATGACTAATAATCATAAATCCGGTTTTATTTTCTCCTGTGCTCATATCACTTATGACTTTTAATATTTTATCTATAGACTCCTTATCGACACCGCTGTCTGGCTCATCTAGTAATGCATATTTTGGTGTGAGGGCTAGCAAGTGCAACAGTTCTACCTGTTTTTTCTCACCTCCAGAAAAACCAACATTCAGATCTCTCTGTAAAAATTTTTTATCTATATTGTAAACTTCACAATAGGATAATAGTTTTTTATTAAAATCTATTATAGACTCCTTGTTATCTATATATATATATTTATAGGCTTTGTATAAAAACTGCACTAGTTTAACGCCTGATATTTCTGGTACATGCTGCATAGCTAAAAACATTCCGGCACGGGCCAGTTCATCTGTTTTGTAATTAATAATGTCTATATCATCTAGGATCATAGACCCGCTATCTATAATATAATCTGGATGTTTAAAAACTCCATACAAAAAAGAAGATTTTCCAGAACCATTAGCCCCAGACAACAAGACAATTTGACCACGCTCAAGACAGATACTCGCATCCGATACTAGATTTTTGTTTTCTGTTATGTGGCTTATTTTAATATTTTTTATTTCTAACATGCTATCTTTCTTTTATGGTACTAATACTATCACAATTTAACAATAATTGCTCTAAGGCTCTGTATGATAGCAATGCACAGTTAACTCGTGATGGTGTTATGGGTACTCCCAGCATCTGATATACACTGCCTGGCATTATCATTTTTAATTCTCTTATCTCTTTTCCTATCAGATACTCTGTCATCATGCTCAAACTCGCCTGTGATATGGCACAACCTGTGCCCATAAAACTGGCGTCAGTAACTACACTGTTTTCTATTTTCATATATAACTCACCCGTATCTCCACAACTAGGATTATCACCTTTTGCGTAGCAACTACAGTCATTCATAACACGCATATTGCGAGGGTTATGTGCATGATCTAATATGTTTTCTTGATATAGTGTATCCATATATTTATATAAATTACTTCTTGAATGTATCTCTTACTTTTTTTATAGCTAATATTAAATTATCTACGTCTTGCGTACTAGAATACATATAAAAACTAACCCGCACAACAGCTACAGCACACAGTTTCCTCATCAGTGGCGCAGCACAGTGATGTCCACTACGAACAGCCACATGATTGTCAGCTAGGACTTGAGCTACATCATGTGCATGTACTCCTACATATTCAAAACTTATTATGCCTATATTTTTTTGCACTTCATGCTTAGTAAAAACTTTTACTGATCCTTCTTTTCCTAGTTTTACTAGTTTTAGTATTGCGTAGGCAGTTACATCTTGTACATGAGTTTTAATATTCTCAAGACCTACAGTATTTATATAGTCTACTGCTGCACCCGTACCTATTACACCTCCGATATTTGGTGTACCAGCTTCGAACTTTTTGACGTCGCTCCTATATGTACTAGTTGTGTCTGACACTTCCCATACCATACCACCACCATATGTAGATGGATTCATACCTCTTAGTAGTTCACGTTTTACATACAAAACTCCAACTCCAGTAGGACCACACATTTTGTGTGCACCAAAATACCCAGCGTCTATATCTAGGGATTTTACATTTAAGTCAACATGGCCCACTGCTGCCGTTAAGTCACACAACACAAAAGCTTTAAATTCTTTTGCTCGTGTTGCTATACTTTTTATATCAAATACTTCACCCGTTACATTACTAGCGTACATACATGAGACTATCAAAGTCTTTTCCGTGATGAGCTCTACCAAATTCTCTCCCGCGAGTACAACTGTCAAACCATTTCTTTTTGCATATTCTTGTAGTGGCACTAGATCACTATGGTGCGCATGGTCACTCACTAGTATTTCGTTTTTGGTTTTATACATGTCTTTGTAGGGCATTAGATGCGACTCTATCATTATTACTATTTTGTTACTACTATCAGTTACTCCGCTAGTAAAAATGACTTCATCATTTTCCGCACCTATAAACTGCGCAACTTTTACACGTGCGTTTTCATATTCAGCTGTTGCGCGCTCCGCTGTCTTATACAGTCCCCTATCAATGTTAGATTTGTAATTATAATAATACTCGTTCATTTTTTCTACCACATATGTTGGAGTTAGTGATGTAGCTGCACTATCTAAATAGGTAAAATCAGTCCCGTTCTCGAGTTTATAATTTTCAAATATTTTAAAATCGCTTTTTATTGCTGGTGTTATTTCTGATTTTATTTGTGTAGTTATTTCTGTAGTCAGAATTTTATTTTTGTTTTGCATATTTTTATTTATTTAAAAATCCCTCTATGTATTGCGTACGAGCATCTAACTCACTCATGCCGCGACTGGTCATATACCATATTTTATTTTTATCTACTCCACCTATTGATATGTTATGTGTGGTGGGTACAGTATGACTATATATGTCTAGTCCCGGTACAGCGTCGACCTCTGCGCTATTTGCTAGCAGCATAAACTCACCTTTTTGTACTCCATTTCCAGTAGCATTTTTGTCAGCTCCTAAACTGCTACGATATATTATTTTTGAGTTTTCATCTGATACACCTTTTGCATGTATACGCATGGTGACGTCTGTGTTTTTTGCGACTATTTTATGATATACATCTGAGACTTCAGACTCTCCAACTTTTCCATTTGATCGTATTTCTATTTTTATCGCGTCGGATGCACTATTGCAAGTCACGTGTATCAAAGTATTTTTCATATCATGCTCAACTACAGTGTCTCCTATACAGTTAAAAATATAAATTCCAGATTCAGATATAAAATAGTAACCACTAGCATTATCTACTGTTTTTGTTTCTGGTTTTTCATATATGCTACTGATTTTAAGTCCGTACTGTTGCATGTGTCTTTTACTTTTTTGGTTATTTTCTATATTTTTCAAGTTTTTTTTGGAAAATATCTTCACTTGACATTATACTATATTTTGATGTGTTGTACAAGTTTTAATTTTTATGTTAGTATTGCAACAGACACAAAAAACTAAACACCAAAGGTGAACAATATGATGGATTACATAGCCCCGATTGCAATCTTTCTTTACTTCTTTAAACGTATAGTTGATAACTACGAAAAACATAACAACAACTTTCCTGAAATAGTCCTTTCGATATTTTTTACTATAATATTTTTTACTGCTGTTTCAATTGGAACAGAATTGAAGGTTATATCTTTTTATGCATCAGCACCTCTAGGGGTTATATTTGCAAACGTGTGGATAATTATAAAAAATCTAAAGAAAAAAACCGTTAACTGAACACAAAACCCTTCGCATATAATTTGCGAAGGGTTTTTATTTTGCATAGTTTTTATTTTTAAATACTTACAAATATATAAAAAACTACTCCATTTCTAGCTCTACCAGTCTATTGAACTCTACAGCGTACTCCATCGGTAATGCGCGAACTATATCACCTACAAACCCTCCAACTATTAGCCTGTAGGCGTCGTCTTTGTTGAATCCACGAGATGTCAGATAAAATAGTTCTTTGTCTCCTATTTTCCCTACAGTAGCCTCATGAGTTACGTTTGCTGTAGAGTTTTGTATTTTATTTGTCGGCCAAGTGTTAGACACACTGTTGGCATCTAGTATAAGAGCATCGCACCCTACAAAAGACTTTGCATTTTCTGCTGATTTTAACACTTGCACAAACCCTCTGTAGTTTGAAACTCCGCCATCTTTTGATATACTTTTACTTCGCATAACACTGCTAGTATTTTTCCCTATGTGTATGACTTTTGAACCTGTGTCTTGGTCTTGTCCTACTCCAGCGAACACTATTCCCATGGACTCTGATTTACTGTTATCACCTAGCAGTATAGATGTCGGGTACAACATAGTCACAGCTGATCCCATGTTTCCGTTTACCCATGACATATTAGCATTTTTATATACCAGTGACTTTTTAGTATTTAGATTATAAGTATTTTTAGACCAGTTCTCAACACTGATATACTTTGCTTTTGCATCTTCTAGCACTATCACCTCAACACATCCAGCATGCAAACTACTTGCTGTGTATTTTGGTGCACTACACCCTTCTATATACTCCACACTTCCTCCCTCATCCACTATTATGAGTGTATGTTCGAACTGTCCAGCGCTAGGAGTGTTCATACGAAAATAAGCCTGTAGCGGCATACCCACATCTACTCCCTTTGGTACATATATAAAAGTCCCACCACTCCACACCGCACCGTGTAGTGCAGTGAACACATGATCACTAGCAGGTACGCAGTCACTCATAAAATACTTTTGTACTAGTTCTGGATATAACTGTACTGCCGTATCCATATTTTCAAATATCACCCCTTTCTTTTTCAGGCTATCCTTGATACGGTGATAAACTATACCACTATCGTACTGTGCCCCCACGCCACCCAGGTACTCATGCTCAGCTGCTGGTATACCCAGCTTGTCAAAAGTTTCCTTTATCTCGGCTGGCAAGTCAGCCCAGCTACTTTTCTCTGTCACTGTCGGGTCTATAAAATACTCTATCTTTTTTAGATCAAGGCCTGACAAGTCCGGCCCCCATGTTGGCAATGTTTTACTTTCAAATATTTTTAGCGCGGAGAGTCTCTTTTCCAACATCCACTCTGGCTCATTTTTGCTAGTACTGATACGACGAACTAGCTCTTCTGTTATTATACCAGCTAGTGTGTTTGGTTTATTTTCTGTATCAAGTTTCCAAAGTTCTTTATTTGACATTTATGTGTATGTATAGTAGCATATTAATTAGAATCTTCCAAACGTAATTAATTTTAATTAGGAGAAATAAAATGCTAAGAGTTCAAGTAAAGGCATTACAGTCTAATAACGCTACTGCTGGAAAAATTGAGCGTCTAATGTGGGTAAACGTTCCTGGTTCACCTCCAGCACTTAGCGGCTCGTCTTGGTCTGAATTTGTATCCCGAGTAGAGAAAGTTCTAAAAAACAAACCTAATTTAGAGATTTTAGAAGTTGGTACTTGGTCAGAATATGCGGAAGAAAAACCAGAACCAAAACCGAAGCTTTCAAAATTAATGTTGCCAGAATTGTCTGTGCAGGACTAAAAAAATGG
>JAYSXQ010000026.1:0-1790 GCA_043717115.1 bacterium
TTTTTTCATCAATATCTAGTCCACTTGGATTTAAAAAAGTCATCTGTAGGTGCATATCTAATGCATTTTTATTCATAGCAGTTACAAAATCATCGTAATTTGGACAATTACTCGCTATCTCATCTGCAGCAATATTTGAAGATATAACTAGTAAATCATCTAGTTTTTTTTGTAGTAGTTCATTACAACTAGTCATAGCAATATACGCAGTCATTAGCTTTGAAACACTAGCCAGAGGCAACATCTTATTTTCATTTTTAGAAGCTAGGATGATCTGGTGTGTAGCGTCATATACTACATAACTTTCAGCAACTATATTATCAACTACAACAAATGGTTTTGGAGTGTTAACAGAAAAAGGCAATACAATGTTTTTTAAAATACTTTTTGTACCTAAAAAAATTCTATTTGGAGTAAAATATGCTACGCATACAAAAAAAATAGCTATGATGAGTACAGAAAAATAAGACAAGCTGTCGAGTTTTTTACTAGATTTTTTATTATTCTTTTCGTTTTTTATTTTAACAGAATTACTCATAAATATTTTTAATCCCCCATCTAACCATTAAGAGCTTCTTGTAATTTTTGCTTTAAACTTGTATTTATCTTTTCAAAATCAACTAGTTGGTTTTCATTTTCTATTGATAGGTAATGTAGAGCATCTGTGGTCAACGTATATTTACCTGACTGCTCCCCTGAACCTATTTTAACTAGCCCTCTAGTAGACAGACTACGTAAAGTCTGTGTTGATTGTACTCCACGCACAAACGAAACTTCAGCTGGTGTAGCTGATTTTAAGTACGCAACTATTGTAATGGTCTGTAATGCTGCTGGAGTCAAGTCTTTTTCAACCTCTATTTCTCTGATACTTTTTAGTATGCTGGAGTATGTAGAAGATGTTGTCATAGAGTACAAATTATTATTTTTGAAAAGACTTAAACCTACATTTTCAAGTGTTTTATTTATTTCTACCATTTCTTTTTCTATTTCCTCACTTTCTAAACCTAAAACACTTGAAATAAACTCGAGAGATTTCTCTTCGCCAGAAATGAACAACACGTTGATAATTTTTTTTGCTGTTTCGTTCATATGCTATATAATTTATATATTCAATCTATTATAACACTTTTTTAAATTTTATTTGAGACCTATTTCTTTTAAAAATGCCTCACTATTCAAATCTCTACCTAGAAACTTTTGAGCAGACAGTACTTCATCTCTACTACTACCGACCTCTAACACTTCTTTTCTGTATTTTGCTCCCACACTTTTACTAAAAACTCCTTTGTTTTTGAATATCGAGAAAAAATCCTGAGCATATACTAGTGCCCACATATAAGAGTAGTACCCTGCATCATATCCATCCATATGTCCAAATCCCGCTGGGAATAGGGACTCTGAAGATTTTTCTATACCTATATATTTTTTACACAGACTATTATAGTACTCGTTATACTTTTTAGCTCCGTATTTTTCTGGTCCCATATGTATATCTAAATCAAGTTTCGCATTTATCAATTGAGACGTTACTGATAGTCCAGATAAAAAGTTTTTACTTTCTAGTATTTTATCTATTGTATTTTTCGGTAAAGTGTTACCTGTTTTATAATGATGACTGAGTGTCTCTAATCCTTTTTTATGCCATACAAAATTTTCCATCATTTGACTCGGTGTCTCAACAAAGTCCCAAGCAACACCAAATCCATTATGTGATGAGTATTTTGTATTCGAAAGCATAAAATGTAGCGCATGGCCAAATTCATGATACAAAGTCTCAACCTCCCCTATCG
>JAYSXQ010000027.1:0-1739 GCA_043717115.1 bacterium
TTGATGCAGCTGGTGCGTTTGATGTGTCTGACATAATATTTATATATAATTATTACTTACTAATACCTACAGTATATCACATTAAAACTATTTGTCAAGGCCCTACAAAAAAGTCCCTAGAAGTGTGTAAAAATCTTATTTGACAAGTAGGTAATAATTTGCTATAGTGTAGATACTATTTTGAACAAGTATATGCGGTATATGAAAATATCCCCATACATACAGGTTACATTTTTGTAATTGAATTAATTCTAGTTTGCATGATTTATTGATTTTATTGTAATGATGTCACTCCGAAAATAATACAGTTTCAGACTAGTGCATAATTATCTCGAATAATTTTTCTTGAAAATTATTAATAAAATTAAATAAAAAACAATATGAATAACACACAAAATCGCCAAAACGGCGGAGGGTTTGGTGCGCGCAGCGCAGGAGGAGATAGAGGAGAAAGATCAGAAAGAGGAGGAGAGTCTCGTGGCGGCTACGGATCACGTGGAGGTAGTAGAGGAGGTTCTAGTTTCGGATCACGCGGAGGATCAAGATCAGGAGGATTTGGAGGAGGTAGTAGAGGTGGAGCTCGTCCATTTGATCCAAAGAGATCATTTAAAAAAGACTATATAGATGAGAAGCTATTTATTAACAAAGCAGTAGCAAAAGAAATAGATGAGTATATACCACTGAATAGTTTTGTGGACTTTCAAGTTGCAGACGCACTACGTGATAATATAATCGCAAAGGGATTCACAAAGCCTAGTCCAATACAAGACCAAGCCATACCGGTAGCACTAACAGGACGTGACGTTATCGGTATAGCAAGTACAGGTACAGGAAAGACTGCTGCATTTTTAATACCAATTATAAACAAGTTAGTAGCAGATAGAAAACATCGTGCTATGGTACTAGCTCCAACTCGTGAGCTAGCACAACAAATAGAAGAGCAATTCAAAGCACTAACAAAAGGTATGAAACTATACAGTGTGTCATGTGTGGGAGGGGCTCCTATATTTGCACAGATAAGGGAACTGTCTATGGGTGTACACGTTGTTATAGGTACTCCAGGACGTGTAAAAGACCTTATAGAAAGAGGGAAGATAAATGTAAAAGACTTTAACACTGTAGTACTAGATGAAGCAGATAGAATGTTAGACATGGGATTCATCAACGACATGCGTGAGATACTCGGTAGTATGCCAAAAGACAAACAAGCAATGTTTTTCTCAGCTACGCTATCTAGCGAGGTACGTAGACTGTGTGCTGATTTCTTACGTGACCCAGTTAGTATCACTATCAAGAGTCGTGATACATCAAACTCAGTGGACCAAACTGTTGTAAAGGCAGGAAGAGGTGAGAAAATAGAGAGACTGCACGAGATACTGATAAAACCAGAGGCTAATAAAGTTTTAATCTTTAGAGAGATGAAGCGTAGTGTGGACGAGCTAGCTCGTGAGTTAAAAGGGCGTGGTTTTAATGCTCTAGCACTACACGGTGACATGAGAAATAGAGAACGTGAGCGCGCAGTCAGTGACTTAACCACAGGACGTGCACAGATAGTGATAGCAACAGACGTAGCTGCTCGTGGTATAGACATCGCAGATATCAGTCATGTTATAAACTATGACTTGCCAAACAACTACGAGACTTATATACATCGTATAGGTAGAACAGGTAGAGCAAACAAAACTGGTAGCGCTATTACTTTTGTTTAGTCAAAGACTGTTAAATATAAAAAGCGGCAC
>JAYSXQ010000028.1:0-5291 GCA_043717115.1 bacterium
ACGTTTTGAAAACCGAAAGTGTTTGCGTTTGCACCATTGACCGTATTCTCTTGTCCTACCGCTATACCCGAAAGACTGCTAACAGTGTTTGAGGCTCCAAAAAGTATGGAATTATTACCATATGCCTTGTTGGAGTTTCCAATTGCAATAGATGTGCTGCTAGCTGCCTCGTTAAACCTACCTAGAGTTACAGTATAATCATTGGTAGCTTTATTTGAAACTCCAATAGACACAGAGTCATCTCCTGTAGCTGTATTATAGGTTCCTATACTAAGAGCACGGAGGCCGCTGGCTATTTGTGTATTAGCCGATCTTACTGTTTGTAAATCTATAGAATAGTCACCACGAACATTTCCAACGATATTACCCATAACTAACGCTGAGGTATTAGAATAAATAAACCCTGTATTAGAACCATTTCGGGTAGTTCCATTTATAAGATTGCTGGCTCCGGTAGACCCCCAAGAAAATATATCGTCTACTCTCAAATTTATATTACCCTGAACATCTAACTTTTCAGACGGTGTCATGGTTGCAGTACCAGTTCCTATACCAAAATTACCAGCACCGACCCAAGTTCTGTTAAAACCTCCAAGTGAAGTTTGTGTGTTTCTAATCAGAGACCCACCAGTTTGTAAATTACCAGACCCATCAAAAACTAAATCATTAACTGCTTTTACTGTTAGCAATGTAGAGGTCGAGGTAGTACTCACAGCTATACCGTCACCACCTACTATATTAATTCCAGCACCAGACGGGCCGGCAGGACCTTGCGCTCCGGCAGGACCAGTACCACCACTTACTGGTACATATTGATAATTATCTACAATATTAAACGGTGATGGACGTGTATTTGTGGCATTTATATACTCGTGTATGATTCTGGTTATTCCAGCTGAACCTGTTTGACCCGTTTGACCTGTTTTACCTGTTTGACCCCGTGCCCCACCACCACCTATGTACTTTACAATAGTCTGACCTATTGATGTTACTGGCGCTGTGCTGGTTGGTCTATTTTGTAGATCTATGATGTCAGTTCTATCTTTTGATAGCGCTGCATTAATAGATGATAAGTCAACAGGTGCAGCACTACCACCAGTAGATACAAAACATTTTTCACGCATGTCCTCTGTGCTAAAAAGTTTTGAAAATGTACAGTATGTTTGTAACGCTAATGCATCCACTGGATTAAGCTCTCTTGTTGGAGGTGAGTACACAGCCCTAAAAGCTATGGCATTTGACCGTAGCATTGCATCTATGTTTTGTGGACCCCCTGGACCACGTTGCTGAGCTTGCACTGTAGTTATACACAAAATAAATACACACATACTTGTTATAGCGATTAGTGTATTTCTTATATCTCGAATCATAATATAAAGTATACAACTAATAGTGTGGAAATGAGCATTCGCAATTCACAGTTTATGACGTATACTGTAGCATATATGTCAAAAACATTACTTTCTTTACTAGCTGTCGTTCTGTGTATTATTATAGTTGCTATACTCTACTACTGGGGTAGCCTACTTTACACTCGCATATAATAAGTTATGCTGACAAAAACTATTTATATAGTCAGACATGGTGAGACCATTTTAAACGAGGCGCATATACGTCAAGGTGAAGATGGCAAACTGTCTCCAAATGGTAAATCTCAAGCTTTTGCAACAGGGCAAAGGCTAGTGCCTTTTGGTATTAAGAAAATATTCACCAGCCCTTTTCCTCGAGCGTTAGAAACTAGTGAGGAGATAGTCAAGTCCTGTCCTGTTCCAGTTGAGTACGTACCGCTGTTTGCGGAAAGAAAAAACCCAAGTACAATAATAGGACGCTCATACGAAGACCCGATAACTGTTGATGCTATAAACTTTATGGATAAAACATATCATGCGCCTGAAGCCAGATGGGGGGATGAAGAAAATTTTGATGACTTAAAAAAAAGAGCCATACGGGCGAGAGACTTTTTACAGAAAAATGCAGATGATAGATCGCTAGTCATAACTCATGGTATATTTTTAAAAATGTTCCTGTGTGTACTCATATACGGAGACAAACTACAAATAGAAAACTATATACGTCTAACCCTTTTTAATCCTGCTGGAAATGCTGGTATCACTGTTATAGAGTATAATCCGATAAAGTTTTTTTCTAACCCGTGGGAAATTATCGCTTACAATGATGGGCCAGTAGATAGAAAAGCTTTGCAAATATAAAATAAAAAACTTTCTTTAAATCAAGTTTTTTATTTGCATAATTTTATTATATATGATATAGTATACATACAGTCAGTACAGAGGTAGTAAAGATACTAGAGAGGAAAGTCAGCCGGAAACGGGTGGCAATTTTTTTAACTAGAAAATCTAAGATTATAGAATAAATATAAAAACATGATAGATATAAAACAATTAAAAATAGGATTAGAGCAACTAGTAGAAGAAAAAAGGTTACCGATAGAAAAAGTAAAGGACGCAGTGGAGAAGTCACTAGCTGCAGCATATCAAAAAGAATACGGTAAAAAGGGTCAGATAGTACGCTGTCACATCGATTTTGATGCGACCATAATGCAGTTCGAACAGGTAAAAATAGTAGTAGACGAAGAGTCTGTTAGATTTGTAGAAGAAGGAACTGAAGACACTGTAGTACCTGATGAATCAGACCCAAAATCACTAATCCCTAGATATAACGAAGAGAAGCACATACTAATACAGGAAGCTAGACTACTAAAGAAAAATGTAGCTATTGGTGAAGAGATAGTATTTCCACTAGACACACACGATGAGTTTGGTCGTATTGCTGCACAGACCGCAAAACAAGTTATCATGCAAACACTACGTGAGGCCGAAAAAGAACAAACTGCTATAGAGTACAATGACAAGTTACACACTATTGTTAGTGGAGTAGTAGAGAGAATAGAAAGAAACTTTACTTTTATTGACTTAGGTAAAACTACCGCTATTATGCCTTTTGAAGAGCAGATACCTAGCGAGCACCTAGTACCTGGTACGCGTATACGTGTATACCTATACAGTATCGAAGATACTCCACGCGGACTATCCATACGTGTGTCTCGTACACATCCAAAGTTTTTAGTGGAGCTATTCAAAGCAGAGTCCAGCGAAATAGCAGATGGTACAGTAGAAATAGTCGCGGTTGCACGCGAACCAGGAAGTAGATCAAAAATAGCAGTCAAAACAAATGACATAAAAGTTGATCCAATAGGAGCGTGTGTCGGTCAGCGTGGTACACGTGTGAACGCTATCACTACTGAGTTGCACGGTGAGAGAATAGACATTATAGAGCACAGCGACGATCTGCAGGAGTTCATTAAAAAATCTCTATCCCCTGCACACCCTACAGAAATAGTTATCAATGAAGACGAAAAACGTGCATCTATAAAAGTTGACGAATCAGAGCAGTCTCTGGCTATAGGAAAAGGAGGGCAAAATGTTCGCCTAGCAGCAAAGTTAACTGGCTACAAGTTAGACATACACTCAGGTGAGAAGTTAGATACTAACACAGAAGAAAATATTTAAAAATAGAAAGACTGCAAATACATATGAACTTAAATAATATAAAACCCATAGACAAAGACGGCAATCTGAATGTTATAGTTGAAATACAAAAAGGTAGTAAAAACAAATACGAATTAGACAAGGAAACTGGAATGTTAAAGCTAGATCGTGTCATGCACACAGGTCAAGACTATCCTTTTGACTATGGTTTTGTACCAAATACTCTATGGCATGACGGTGACCCGCTAGACGTTGTCTTATACACAACATATCCATTGATGCCTGGGGTGATACTAGCAGCTCGCGCAGTGGCTGTGATGGACATGATAGACGGAGGGGAAAGTGATATGAAAATAATAGCCGTACCAGTAGAAGACCCTCGCATGAAAGATATAATTAATATAGAAACTACTCCAAAACACTTTATAAAAGAAGTACAGCATTTTATGGAAACATATAAACTGATACAGAACAAAACTGTTGAGATAAAAGGAGTATATGATGAGAAAAAAGCGTTAGAAGTTATATCAGAAAGCATAGAGTTATACAAAAATAGTAAATAAATACACTTACAAAAATTTTAAACAGAAATCAAATATATATAAAAGTATGAATGTAATAATCAATAAAGAAAAACACAGTAAACTAGAACTGGTGATCACTGTTACAGGAGCAGAGTTTATGAAATACTGGGACAAGGGTTTTGCTGCAGTGCAGGCTGAGGCCAGTATAGACGGTTTCAGAAAAGGTCATGCTCCACAGGGTGCAGTAGTTGCAAAATACGGTGAGATGAGTATATTGCAAGAAATGGCAGATGTAGCCATTAACGACACATACGCAAAAGCAATAGTGGAGCATAAGATAAAAATCATAAGTGCTCCTCATGTACATATAGTTAGCATGGGAAAAGATTCTGATTTTGTATATCATGCTCACGTTGACGTTATGCCTGAGATAATTCTACCTGACTATAAAAAAATAGCAGCAGATAGCATAAAAGAAAAGAAAATAATAGAAGACACTAACGAAGACGAGATAAAAACTATCATGAGTGAATTGTCAAACGAAGTGAAAACAGCAACCCCTGATATAGAAACTAAAATAAGAGAAAATCTAAAAAGTGAAAAAGAGTATCTTGAAAACTCACGTACCAGAAGCATATTTTTAGAAAACTTGGTAAAAGAAGTTACTGAAAAAAATGTCGATAACTTGCCAGAGAATTTTGACGACAAGTCAAAAGCTCAGTTTGCAATATTTGAAATATCAAAACTTGAAAATATAAAACCTCTTGATATAGAAATAGAGTCAGAAGTAATAAAAATAATGGCGAGTATGAATCCAAATGAAATGAAAAATGCAAAACTAGATGAAAATCACATACGTGCATACGCAGAACAGATACTAGTTAACGAAAAAGTTCTAAGTTTATTAAGACTGTAGACATGATGTACAGTAAAGTCCGTGCCTAAGGCACGGACTTTATTGTTATATTTTTATTTATATACTTATCCTAACTATTGTAGTAAACACCCATGCCCATCACATACAGTATCATAAACATGATGATTACTAGTAATAAAGAAATCATCATAGATTTTGTATGTTCTCTATTTTTAATAGGTAATAGAACAGTCTCATCCACTGCCTCTATTTTAATAGGATCTTTAGTTACAATTAGAGCTGGAACTGACATTACAGCTACAACTTCTTTATCTTGATTAGGTATTTCGTTCTGGGTATTATTTTCTACTTTTGGTTTTTGCTTGTGGAAACTTAAAGTGA
>JAYSXQ010000029.1:0-5280 GCA_043717115.1 bacterium
CCTGGGACTGTCCAGAGGAGTTGAAGCTAGAACTAGGATTGTAGTGTCTTACTTAAATAAATATTAATACAAAAACAAAAGTGCCGCGCTACGCGCGGCACTTTTATTTTCATTCTTATTATTACTTTACCGAAGCGATGGCTTGGTTTAGAACTTTTGTCACGTACTGTATATCACGTGCTCCACTTATAGTTGCATATATAAAATATGAACCGTCAGACTGTTTAGTCAGCACTAATAGATGTGGTGTACCTTGTACTCCTGCACTTACTCCGTCCTCTGTATCAGCTTTTATATAGTCTTGATAGCTATTGGCGGACATACATTTTGCAAATGCAGTCATGTCTAAACCTAAATCAGTTGCTATTGTAGTTAAAACTTTTAGATCTAGGCCGTTATTTGCTGGAGTGACTTCGAAAATTTTATCTATGAACTGTTTGTAAACTGCTACTCCTTTTTGCTCTCTAGCACACAGTGTGGCTTGGGCTTCTGTTACTGCTTTTGGGTGTATGCTTAATGGGAAATGTCTGAATGCAAAACCAACACTAGACGCAAAAGTTTTCTCTATTTGGTTTAGCGTGTCTACGTGTATTTTCTTACAAAACGGACATTCTAGATCAGAATACTCTAGCACTATGATTTTTGATTTTGCATTACCGGCTATTATTTCATCTGATTTTATTTCTCGTCCAGAAAACAATGAGTCTGGGTCAACATAATTACCCTTTCCTGACCCTCCTAGGGTATTTGATTTTAGTCCAGCAAAAACGCATATACCTATAATGAGTGCACCTATAATAATTGCAAGTGGGGTACTGAGTCCGACTTTGTGGTTGATAACGCTATTGTTTTCTTTGTGATGTTCAGTATGTTCTTTGTGTTCCATATGTTATGATTATATCACATACATATGAATACAACTAAAATTATACACATGCTTAAGAGTGGCTTGCTAGATTTTGGACCTATTTTCGTATTTGTATTTGTATTTGAGTTTGCAGGTTTTTTCAAAGCTACGTTTGCTTTGATGATATCTACAATAGTGATAACAGTAATTGCCTTCAAAAAAGAAAAACGTATACCATATTTTGCACTGTTATTAACGCTACTCACTTTGGTGTTCGGTTATTTTACTATAGAGCTACGTGATCCAAAGTTCATACAGATAAAAGACACGATACAAGATCTAATACTCGCTACGACTATACTTGGCAGTATTTATTTTAAAAAACCCTTATTAAAATCACTATTTTCTCATCTCTTTGATGTGTCGGATAGTATATGGAGTGCTGTCGCATGGAACTGGGGTATTCATTTCTTAGTGCTTGCTGCCTTAAATGAAATCGTACGTACACAATTTAATCCTGATCTTTGGGTAAAGTATAAAATATTTGCAATGTTAGCAACTATAACTCACGGATTAATTATTGCCATCTACTACAGAAAAGAAGTCTTTAAAAAGTAGCTTTTAGAATTAACTTATCAGATCTTCCTGTCTAAGTTTTAGAGAGTAAATAGTGGCTATTACTATCAACACACCAGTTACATATAACGGCGCTATGTATCCAAAAAAACTAGCAACAAATCCAGCTAAAAACTGTGGCAAGGTGCCAGCGAGGGCTTGTAGTGATGCGCCGATACCTATTATACGTCCTTGTATTTTTGGATCTGCTTTTTTGCTTGTGATGGCACTAATAGCAGAGTTGGAAAGTCCTATAGATAGTGCAAACAGTGGGGAAAGTATTATATTTATCAAAAAATTATGACTAGCAATCATAATAGATATAACAATAGCAAACATACATAGCGCAACGATTAATATGTGAGTGTCTTTGTATTTTGCAAAAACTTTTTTGATGAAAAAACCTTGAGCTAGAGCGATACATACACCAGTCCAGGCAAAATAATAACCCACATGTGCGAGATCAAGCGCAAATCTCTCTTTTAGATATACCCCCGCAAAAGATGTATAGAATGCAAACGCTGAAGCGTATATGAGGTTAATTAAAAATATAGTACGAAGAGATGGCATTTTGAAACCGTCTATTACATTTTGCATTGCTTGTAGCGGGTGTAATTTAAATCCTACTTCTTTTACATGAACGTTAGTTTCTTTTATAAACAGATATACACACAGTATGTTAATTAGTCCTAGTACTGCTGAAAACCAGAACGGCATAGCGTAGCCAAAGTATTTTGATATGATGCCTCCGAGTGCTGGTCCAATTATAAATCCTAGACCAAAAGCTGCACCTATCATGCCAAAGTTTTTTGCTTTTTCGTTGGGCTCAGAAACATCAGCTATACTCGCCATGGCTATAGATATGTTTCCGCCCGTAGCTCCGTCTATGGCTCTTCCTAATAAGAACAGCCAAAAATTGCCAGTCATAATTGCAATAGCAGTCAGAGCATTTCCAAAAACTGTACCAGCTAAACATAGGTTTAATATTTTTTTCCTACCATAATGATCAGAAACTTCACCAAGTAGTGGAGCACACACGAACTGAAACAGTGGATATATGGCTAGTGCCAGACCTTGCCATATGTATCTATTTTCAGGACTGATATAGCTCGGCAGTATGTAGTATGATGAAACAGTATCAAACAGATATGGAATAATCGGTATGAGTATACCAACGCCCACCATGTCTAGCAGTACTGTTAAAAATATCGTTTGCAGATGTTTTTTTTTATCTTCTTTAGTTAATGCTGACATGATGTATATTTTAAGTATAACTTAAGAATTAGTTGTTGATATTCTAATTTACCATGTATTGGATTATTAAGCAAAATCTTGCTATACTGTGACTTGAATACTAAAGCATATGGAACATAGCTCAAACACGATAGGATCATTTTTCCAAGCACATGAAGAGATACCAGGCATAGACCCGCATATACTGTTTTCTTGGGGTCCACTTGCGTTCACTTCTAGCACACTCATGACATTATTTTCATTGGTGGCTTTTCTAATACTTGCGAAGTTAGTGAGCAAGTTTAAACTAGTACCAAGTTTTTTTCAGCATTTATCTGAGATGTTAGTAGACGCGTTACTAAACTTTGTGGCTAGTATAGTAGGAGATAAAAAAAGAGCTACTCAGATACTGCCGTATGTAGGTGCTATATTTTTATATATATTATTTTCGAACTTGATCACTCTCGTTCCGGGTCTGACTAGTATCACAGTAGATGGTCACCCGTTATTTACTGCTACAACTGCTGATTTTAATACCACGTTTGCTCTCGCCCTTGCTGCAGTTGTTGTAGTGCATGTGGTTAGCATCGCGAAAAATGGCGCACTGCATCACTTGTCGCATTTTATACAAGTCAAACCGATAATAGATGGTTTTAAAAAAAGTATCGGTGACGGGTTTCTAGGTATCATTGGTTTTTTTGTGGGACTGATAGAGGTCATATCTGAGGTTGCAAAAGTCATCTCTTTATCACTTAGGCTATTTGGTAACATGTTTGCTCATGAAGTGCTAACCATTATACTACTTGGTGTTTTCTCGGTAGCATTGCCAGCAGTGTGGATGGGTATGGGAATACTCGTAGGTGTAGTGCAGGCTATAGTGTTCACAGCGTTAGTTACTGTGTACTACTCACTTATGGTCCCCGCTGTAGAAAAAAATAGCCACTAGTTTTGGTTCTTCATTTCTGGTATAATTAAACTCTAGAGGTATACGCAACATGCGAATATCAATGTACACAATGTAAATACAGAGGGGTTGAAAATGAGCGAAGAAATAAAAAAGCAAATTATTTTCTATGAAAATTATGGTGCTGTGGGTAGTTTTTTGTGTCCACTGATGGCAGATAAAAGGCACAAAACAGACTTTAGTTGTTGTGACTGTGAACCGTTACGAGAAAAGTTAGCCGTTACCTCCACATGCGGAGTAGATGGTAAATGCCCGGTGCGAGAATATTTTTTTTCGTCTCCGATTAGTGTTGATTTACATGTAACTAAAAATGGTGTATAGTTACTGTAAGTTCTTTTGTTTTTAATATCAACTTAGGAAAAATTTATGAAAGTTGGAGATGAATATATACACTATAAAACTAAAGACACATATAAAATAGTCGGATTAGCTACACTACAAGCTCCAGATAAAAGTGGTCTAGACATGACTGTTTGCGTCATATACAAAAAAATAGGTGATGATAAGTTGTGGGTGAGACCAGTAGCAATGTTTGAAGAAAAAGTTCAAAATTCAGACGGTAGAACAGTTAAAAGATTCAATAAGGTGTACAACATACCGATAATCGATGAAAAGTTTCTTTAAAGATAAGACCGAGCAAGACTCGGTTTTTTTTATTTTTATAATATTAAATATTTTGCTATACTTTAAATATGAATGAACTATCCGGAATTTCCAGATTGTTGATAAATTTAATCTAAATATATGCAAGGTAAAAATATTAAAATAGAAGGAAGTTCAGTATGTGTAAATTCTGCACATACTTTAGAAAATACAGAGAGTATAGACCAGCAAATACAAAGTCTCGAAAATAAAATGAACGAGGGGGATTTTTGGTTGGATAAAATAAAAGCACAAGAAGTAGTCATGGAGCTTAAAAACCTTAAGATAAAAAGAGACGGAGAAAAAATACTCTACAAAGGCAATGCAATTATGAACATACTTGCAGGCGCAGGAGGAGATGATAGCGAGGACTGGGCACGCATGTTATATGATATGTATCAAAAGTATCTAGTTAAAAATGGCTGGAGCTATACACTGCTACATTCACATACCAATGAACACAATGGTATACGTAACATTACTTTTGAGATAGAAGGCAAATTAGATAATATGGGCGCGTACGGAAAACTACGAAATGAGTCTGGAGTGCACAGACTGGTACGTATATCTCCGTTTAACTCTGCAGCAAAAAGACATACCAGTTTTGCACTTGTGGAGGTGCTGCCTATACTTGAGGATATACAAAAACCTGTTATAAATAGTGATGACATAGAGATCAGTTTTGCTCGTGCTGGTGGGCCAGGCGGACAAAATGTTAATAAGAGAGAGACCGCTGTTCGCATAGTGCATATTTCAACTGGACTCTCTGTTCACATAGCCACCGAGCGTAGCCAAGAACAAAATAAAGAAAAAGCTCTGGCGTTACTGTCTGCAAAACTTTACAAATTAGAAAAAGAAAGATTTGAAAAAGAAAAAAATGGATTATCTATTTCAAAAACTGTAGAAATAGAGTGGGGCAGTCAGATTAGAAATTATGTATTACATCCGTACAAGCTAGTAAAAGACGTACGCACAGGGT
>JAYSXQ010000030.1:0-1701 GCA_043717115.1 bacterium
CAAAGCGCAGTGTTAATGAAAGTCGTATACGATACACATCCAAAACAAACCAAAGCACTAGTATATTCACTGTACGATAATATACTTTCGGGTAGAAAATCAATAGTCGAAGCAGCAGATGCTTTTGAAAGATCATTCACTACTTTGCATAACGTAGTCAGACAATAAACACATATAGGACATTTGTTTAGTATTTACATATAATTTATATGTGCAACTGCAAAGTATTTGCATCTACAAAAAACATAAAGTTTTGAGTTATCCACAGGTATATATTATAAAATGTATTGAGAATATTTTTTATTGTGTCATACTCAATAATAGAGAGTGATTGTATGACCTTGGTCAGTCATACGGTCTAGCACTCTCGCAAGGTTTTAAATCATAAACAAAAACAAAATACTATGGCAGTAGCAAAAAAATCAGCAGCTAAGAAAGTTGCAAAGAAATCACCAGCTAAAAAAGTAATGAAGAAAACAGTCAAAAAAGCTGTTAAGAAAGTTGCTAAGAAAGCGGTGAAGAAAACAGTCAAAAAAGCTGTTAAGAAGGTTGCAAAGAGAAAATAATAAAATATATATTATTGAAAAATAATTTTAAAATTATTTTTTCTAAAACGGAACAGTACGTTATGCGTACTGTTTTGTTTTATATGTATTTGCTGGTACTATAGCTAGTGATTTTTTTGATATATATAGTATACTCATAGTATATATGTTTTTTTCACCAGATAAAAAGTTGAGTGTTGTAGGCATAGATATAGGTAGCTCTAGTGTAAAGCTCGTAGAATTAGAAAACAAAAGAGACGTCATAGAGCTGAGCACATATGCAGAGATAGCCACGGGTCCATATGCTGGACTAAACATAGGTGAACCAGTAAAACTTGGATCGCAAAAACTAGAAGAAGTAATACTCGATCTTTACAGAGAATCAAAAGCTCAAAGCACAACCATAGTCTGTTCCATTTCTATGAGTGATTGTCAGGTACTCTATATAGAGTTACCAAAATCAGCAGAAAGCATGGTGGACACACTGTTGCCCATAGAGGCCAGAAAGTATACGACTCAGTCGATGAATGAACTGAGGATAAGTTATGAACCTGTGGTGCCAGTAGGTAAAGACGTCACGAATAAAATAGCTTATCTGGTCTTGCTAACAAAAGAAAATCAGTATAATTTTATACGAGATGCCATCAGTAATGCGCTACATGTCGAGGACATAACCATAGAACCTAGTATTTTTGGTGCAGTACGTATGATACCAATTGAAAAATTGTTAACGTCCAAAAATGCTAATACTCCTGATATGCAATTAGTAATAGACATAGGTGCACGCGCAACTACAATAGCCTGTGTGATAGGTGGTGTACTCTATGGTGCGCAGACGATAGATGACGGCATGTCTGATATAGTAACCAGACTGCGTCAGTCTATGAGTATAGACAAGTTAGAGGCTGAGAAGATAATGAGGTCAATACACACACTAGATCAAAATGACATGAGTATAGATGTAGTGCTATACGGTTTAGAGCACCTAATAGAAAAAGTTATACACATACTAAATAGTTTCAAGTTGCGTTATACTACAGGATGTGATCATGTGTATATTACCGGTGGTGGTTCATTGCTGTTAATGTTATCACAAATGCTCACCGCAAGTTTGCAGCTGCCTGTTGATGCTATCGATATGACACAGCGTGTACAT
>JAYSXQ010000004.1:0-7258 GCA_043717115.1 bacterium
TACTTTTTACCTATGTCATTTTTTATAAACATGACCCTAGTGCCTATTTTTAATTTTAGTATTTCGTGCGCCAAACAGCTAGACTTCAATACTTCTACTATATTTTTCTTTCCTTTACTTTCCATAACATAATTTTTCTCAGTACCGCTCAGTTTTTTATAATTTTCAGAATTAATCCTATCTACGTCTTCATTGTGTGTGTATAGTTTTGTATGAGGTAGATCATCAAAATCAGTTGGCGGATTCTCAAGTGCGTCTTGCAGCGCCTCATACACACCGTCTTCGACTTCACCGTTGCGTATAGCATGTAGTATGGCGTGCAAACTATCGTCTTGTTGTCTATAATTTACAGTAAGGTAGCATATAACTGGACTTATTTTCTTCCAAACTTCTGAGTAAAAGGCAAAGTCCCTAGTCATGCCTGGATTTCTATTTATAGGTGGCAGCTGAAAAAAATCACCACACATAATCACCTGTATACCACCAAACGGTAAACTGTTTCTACGCATGGCGCGAGCGAGTTTATCCACCATATCCAGTCTGTGAGCGTGCAACATAGACACCTCGTCTATTATCAAAACTTTTGTTTTGTTGTATCTGTCATACAGATTTTTCTTTTGTAACAGTCCATCTATATCCATTTCTGTTAATACGTCACGTATACCGATACCAGCCCAAGAGTGTAGTGTAGACCCACCTATGTGAGTAGCTGCTATACCAGTACTAGCTGTGATAGATATGTCTATAGCATGAGACCTGCACCATGCTATGTACTGGTTTAGTACATAGGTCTTACCTGTTCCTGCTCCTCCAGTTAAAAACAGTGAGTGTCCGAGTTTCATGATATCTAGTGCTGTTTTTTGTGTCATTGTTTGATGTGTCTAGTATAACTTTTTTAGTGACAAAATCATACTTTTTTTATAGTATTTATAAGTAAGCTTTGACTCTAACATTGACATATTTTTATATTATTGTTTTTATGGTATAATGTAGATAACAAAATAAATGAAAACAAATTACGACGTTATCATAATAGGTGGTGGATCCAGTGGCTTGATGGCGGCAGTTACTGCTGGACGATTAGGTAAAAGTGTTTTAATAGTAGAAAAAAATAGTGAGCTAGGTAAAAAACTAAAAATCACAGGTGGAGGAAGGTGTAATATACTGAACGCTGAACCTGACCAAAAAGTTCTGCTCAAAAACTATGGCGAGGCGGACAAATACCTACACTCACTATTTTCAAAGTTTAGTATGAGTGACACAGTACAGTTTTTAAAAAGTATAGGCATAGAGATAAAAATAGAAGATAGAAAGAGAGCATTTCCAACTACAGAGAGCTCACTCGACGTGTATAAGGCTTTAAAAAAAGAAATAGATAAGTGGAATGTTACTATACTACTTAACTCAAAGCTTACCCAGATATGCCTGGACAAAGAAACTAAACAGCAAAGTAAACTTGTCTCAAGTGTAGAAGTCAATAACAAAGACACATACACAGCTGATAAGTATATATTTTCAACTGGTGGTAAAAGCCATCCTGAAACTGGATCTACCGGAGAAGGTTTTACGTTTTTAAAAAACTTGGGAGTTAATATAACAGACCAAACACCAACTCTAGTTCCTCTGTATATAAAAAGTGACTGGATCAACAAGTCTTCCGGTAAAAGTATTAAAAATGTAAAATTAAGTTTTTATATAGATGATATAAAAGTTAAAAGTTCAAATACAGTTAAGAGCGGAATCAAGAATGGAGTACTGAACAACAAAACTGATGACGTAGACAAAAATGTAAATATATTATGCACACACACTGGAGTTTCTGGTCCGAGTATATTAAACATATCAAAACATGTAGCAGACTGGATAGAAGAAGGTGAATTAACTGTAGTAGTCGATCTATTTAAAAACTTAAATGAGAAGGAGTTAGATGCGCACATAATGAATGTATTTGATCAAAATAAAAATAAAAAAATCAAAAATATACTGAATGATGTGCACACAGACGGAGTACTAGAAGAAGTATTTAAAGACATAGAAAATGGTTTAGTTGATATAGACTTAGAAAAAAATGTAAATGAAGTTACGAAAATAGAAAGAAAGAAAATAGTACAAACACTTAAAAATATCAAGCTAAAAGTAGGGGGGTTAATGGGGTATGAGAAGGCAATAGTCGCAAGTGGTGGAGTTGAGCTAGATGAAATAGACTTTAAAAATATGTCACTAAAAAAAATAAAAAACCTACATGTGTCGGGGGACTTGTTAAATATAAGTAGACCTAGCGGAGGATACAGTTTACAATTGTGCTGGACTACGGGATACGTAGCAGGTGTAGATCAAGTAGTATAATTTATGTATTTTGTGCTCGTAGGCTTTATGCTATATGCAATGTCGCACAATATATCTTTTACGACATTAAGTATTACTATTAGTAGATACTCGGTTAGATTAGATATGCCGGTTTAATTCAAAACTATCTGAACAGTTTTTTTGTATACCTAAATATGTGTTTAGCTATATATAAAGTATTTTTTACTATATATCTTAAAGTAATATTTGTATATTTTTTTAATACTTCTTGTGTGCTATTTTCATAATATGCTAAGACTACAGCAACCACCCCAAAAATGCAAAAAACGAATATTTCAAATAAAATAAATGAAGACGTTCTAAATGTGATTATGGTATCTAACATATCGTATATATTTGTGTATAAAAAATTACTCAAACCATTTTCCTAAACCATTGTATCCCTTTGTCATAGTACCATCATAAAGTCCACCTATCATGTAGCTACCAGCTACAGCTGCACCTATGGTTATAAATATGAATTGGAACACAGTTAGAGTTATCATAACTATAGTATAACACAAGAGCATAGCACAAACACAGGCACTACAAATATGTCAACGGATTAAGATAAGCATTGCGTGGAGCCAGAGGTATACGCATATATGTACCGCAGACTTTTGATTTATACTCTGTGGGGCCAGCAATATGCACAGCGTCGGATGCGTATACAGTAAAATGTAAATGTGGCCCTGTACTGTAGCCAGTATTTCCAGAGAGCGCTATCTTTTGTCCAGCAGTTACTCTCTGGCCATCAGACACCAAATTATTTGACAAATGTGCATAAAGTGTTGATAATCCATTATTGTGTTTTACTAGTATCCATCTACCATATGACACACCTGTACATGCATCATCTGAGTTACCAGAACCAGAAACTACTCCATCCCCTGCACTGTATATACTGGTACCAACACTCGCTGCAAAGTCTATGCCGTTATGCCCTGAACCGTTATAAACTTGTGGGTTCTGTGTCGAGAATGGAGTATTACCAAAATACTGTGTGACTTTTACATTTTTGACTGGGTATTGCAATACACCGCTACCTGATTTTGGTAACGTACTCAGATTAACTGTGGCTTTTATTTTTGACTCAAAATCTAAAACCTCTGCTTGTAATTCTTTTTTCTTTTTCTCTTTTAATGCTAATTGCTGCTTATACAGAGTTTCTTTATTTTGAGTGTCTTTTAATAATCTATCAGTCTCTTTTTTATTTGAGTCAACCAAAGACTTTTTACTATCAAGTTCGTCTTTTAAAACTAGTAAATCCTTGTACTGTTTTTCATAATCTGACTTATCTTGTGATAGATCAGACTTTGCTACTTTCAAATGGTCTGTAGAATTTTTAAGTTCATCTCGAAAATTAGTATCTGTTCTGATAGTTTCAAAAAAAACTGAGAGTTTAGAACTAGTGAATAGTGTCAGTATTGGATTGTCTAACGGACTAGCAACATTTTTGTTTTTTAGTGAACTGACTATACCATTTTTTAATATGTCGATTTTATTTTGTACTGTAACTATTTTACCTGTGGTATTTTCTATTGAGTCTTGTGTATTTGTGATCTTATATTTTGCTACAGATATTTCATTTTGTAAATTAAGTTTTTTTCCTTCTAGAAGTGCTAGAGCTTCTTTTAGTGTTTTTGCTGCTCCTTTTGTATTTGCGATACGAGTCAGATAGTCTTGTATCTCTTTATTTAGTGCACTTATCTGTATGTTATTTTTATCTATAGAATCTTTTAAAAGACTTGTATCGACTTGCGCATATGCAATAAAATAAAATGAAGAAAACAATGTGCTTGTTATAATCACAATAGCGGCTAGAATTAAAAAGTGAGAGAAATTTTTATGCATGTAAAAGTACTATAGAAAGTATTTCTTTTGCAATAGTATTTGCAGCATTTGGATTGTTAAAATTCTTTGCAGATATGACCATATGCTCATATGTTCCTTGACTTTGAAGTATCTTTTCAATATCAGCAAGAAGTAGATGTGGTGTCAGGTTATTTTCAAGTAAGACTTTTACAAAACCGGCACGCTCTGCAGCATAAGCATTGGAAACTTGATCTCGACTGATAGATTCGGGTATCGGTATAATTATAGCTGGTATCTGCCAACTTGCAAATTCAAATAGAGTACTACCTGCCCTACTAATAGCTAGGTCAACATGTGGATATATATTAGAAAAATCTAAACTTGCACGTGCAGTGTAACCGGACTTGTCATAGTCATGCAATATAACACTTACTCTTTTTTCTACGTCCTCAATATTTGAGGGTCCTGTATGATGTATGATATTGTACTTTGAGATTAATTCTGGTAGCACCTCTAACACACAGTCGTTAATCTTTACACTACCTTGCGATCCTCCTGTTACAAGTATAGTTTGTTTTTTTAATTTTCCATCATTATAAACTCTTACGAACTTAGTATCTGGCAAATACTTATCGATTATCGGCTGACCAGTACAGGCTACAGCTGATTGATCTTTAAAGTTTTTAACTGCCTCTGGATATGACACAGCAATACGAGTAGCAAACTTACTTATTAAAAGATTTGCCCTGCCGGTAACTGTATCGGAGTCATGTATTATAATCGGTATACGTAGTATCCACGCAGCAACAGAAGTAGGTACACTATCATATCCACCCTTTGCAAATACTACATCTGGGTATATAACCAATAATTTAAAAAGCGCTTTTACAATACCAAACACAACCTTGAACATGTCGCTCACATTTTCTAAAGAAAAATAAAGTCTTAACTTTCCAGATGGTATGTATGTATAAACGATACCTCTCTCATACAACATAGAATCATTATAGGAGCTAGATGCGTAGTAGTACAGTTTTGGTTGTATCAATTTTTGCGCGTAGGTTTCTTTTAGTATCTCTTCTGCTACCGCCATTAGTGGATAAAAGTGCCCCCCTGTTCCCCCTCCTGTAAATACTATTTTCATATTATTAATTATTCTTTTTAGTTAGTTGTAATAGTAATCCCACAGAAAACAAACTCATAATTAGTGCTGTACCACCCTGTGAGAAAAATGGTAATATGTCACCAGTTAGCGGTATGAGATCGAGCATAGAGGCGATATTAAGTATTGTCTCTAGATAAAAAACTATAGCTATACCCACTATAACTGAACGAGCGAACTGGTCTTTAACTCTACGCGCATATAGAAAAGTATAAGCTACTAATATCGAAAACAATAGCACAATCGTTGACGCTCCTAAAAAGCCTAACTCCTCCCCTGCTACAGCAAATATAGAATCACCAACTGGTTCTGGTAAAAAGCTAAATTTTTGCACACTTTGTCCAGGGCCTCGACCTACCATACCGCCGCTTCCTATCGCTATTAGTGCTTGTTTTGTTTGATATGAACTACCGAGAGGATCGATATTAGCATTTTTATATACATGTAGTCTAGATAAAACATAGGGGTTTTTGTATGCATATATACCTATAACTAATATAGCAGGTACCGCTAATATAAATAGATGTTTCCATTTAGCTCCACCCACAAAATAAATAGTTACTGCAGTTAACAATATAACCAGTAGTGTTCCGAGGTCTTTTTGTAAAAACATAATAACCCCCACTGAACCTATAATACTTATGAATATTCCTACAGATATTTTCATATCCTCAAAACTAGTTTGAAACTTTTTCACGAACCAAGCAGTCATAAACACAGTTGATATTTTTAAGACTTCCCCTGGCTGCAATGAAAAACCACCTATTGATATCCAGCGAGTTGCACCACCGTGAGAGAGGCCAAGTCCAGGTACTAGTACCGCAGCAGCGAGCAATAGTGTTGCTAAAAATATAAATGGGGCGTATTTATAATAAAAATTATAAGGTAAAAAAAGCCCAACCAAAGCAGCACATAAACCTATAAGATAAGCCTTGAACTGACTATCTAGTATGTTGTAGAACTTTACTTCGTTACGTCCCATTAGACCAAAGGATGCGGATAAAAAAACAAATAACCCCATAACGATAATACATATAGCACTAATTAGTACTATTTTATTTAAATTACCTATGTCTAATTTTTTAAGTATTGTATTTATCATAAAAGATAGTTTGTAAAATGTTTACAGTATTGACAGTAATATACCAGAAAGCGCACACACATAAGCAACTATCCAGTAACGCATAGTCACTTGATAATTAGGCCATCCTAAAGCTTCAAAATGATGGTGAATTGGTGCTACTAAAAAGACTTTTTTACCTCGAAACTTTTTCGAAAGTAACTGTATTATATTTGAGGCCACTGTAACATATAACAAAAATCCTATAACTGGTAAGTAAGCTACCCCATCAACTAAAAACGCAATTATAACTATAGCTAGTAGCAGAGCTGTCATACCAGTTTCAGAATTGTAGAACTTTGCTGGTGGTATATTAAACCATAAAAATGCTAATATGCCCGACACTATAACAAAACATAGAGTCGCTATATCGTACTGGCTACGTAGTAGCGCTATAACTCCGTACGCACTATATATAGCAGTTAATACTCCCCCAGAGAGTCCGTCTACTCCGTCTATTACTCCTCCAGCATATGTAGCAACAGTTACTAGGACTATTAATGTTGCAAATAAAACCGGACCCAGAAAGAGGTCACCGTATATAGGTATACTTATACTTTTCATGTCTAACTTTACCACAAACCAGTAGGCCACAAATAGAGATATTAAAAATACGCATAAAAGTCTAATGCGTAAAGAGAGTCCACCTCCAACATAGCTACCTGATTTTTTAAAAAACTCTACTACTGACAAGTCATCAACAGCACCAAGTATACCACCAAAAAGTAACGCAGCCAGTGGTAGCCATGTCTGACTCCTAGACACAAAGTCTAATCTGTAGATGAGCGAGTCTTCTGGCATGACTTTTGATAACA
>JAYSXQ010000031.1:0-5182 GCA_043717115.1 bacterium
TCTATTGATTTTGGGTCATAGGTAAAGTCATCTCTATTACTAGGGGTAGACATTTTAGGACCTTGATACAAACCGCAGTCCACTAGCAGTTTTTTACCACCTACTTCTAATATAAAATTAGACCCTGTTGGTGTTTTCGCTCCACCTGCAAATGTTATTTTTACTTTTGACATAATGTTAATTCTTTGTTTTAAAATTTTATTTACTATTTTTATTATTTATATACAGAGCGATACTCGCACCTAACATATCATCAAACAGGTCTTTTATGCTATCATACATACCCCCCCAATCATAATTAAAATATACATACATACTGTACTCATACACCTCCCAGACTAGCCCTACAAAAAATACAAAAATTAATAGTGATTTTACTTCTAACTTCAACTTAAAATACGTAGACAGATTAACAAAAAGTAATGCAAATAATGCTCCGCCGAGTATATGCATCGGTATGTCTAGCCACCATATCTCATAATATAAATTGAGCGGATTAAACACGAACTGTGATATAGAAAAAGTACAGATGATTGCTAGTAAAGTAAATATTATATTACGCATATAAAATCAGTATAGCATATAAAAAGCCGCACGCTAACGCGTGCAGCTTTTTATATAGACACTCGACTACATCTACCTTTATTTAATTATAAAGGTGGGCGAGAGACGTACACAACCTCAGCTGTATACAATGCTCCCTTTGCCCAAATGATGATTATACAGATAAATATCGTCGGGTGTCTGTATTTAGTATACTCCTATTCCAGTATCCCGTCTAGGTTTACATCGTATAACATAGCCTCACTCACTAGTCTGTAATTTACAATTTCAGCTGGTGTGAACCATATATTAACCTCTCTATCATATGCCTCTGCTCCATCATCTGGATCTGTACAGTGTATCAAGTTTCTCATACCACGTGATCCGTCAGTGTCACACAGAAAATATGAGTCTAGTGAATAGTCCCCACGTATAGTCCCTGTATCAGCTGTTGCTGGTTCTGTGCTACCTACTAGCCTCTTTACTACTGGACCTGCAAAGTTACCCTCTATTACCATAGCCACAACTGGACCACAAGTCATATATGACACCACTGCACGTATTATGTCTTTACCATACTCTACGGCTTCTTTTTCAATAGGCAGGCCCAGTTTCTCACGGTTTGCTATCAGTCCATTACCCTTTTTCAAAAACCATGCATCGTCTTTGTGATAATGAGTCCAGCATTGATCCGGTGTTGGTACTACCATTTTCATAGCGGCTACTTTTAATCCTATGCGTTCAAAACGCTGTACCACCTCACCTACTAGTCCGCGCTGTACTGCGTCTGGTTTTAATATTACAAATGTTCTTTCTTTTTTTGGATGCATATAGTTTTTTTATTTTTTCGAAATATTTGTTCTCGTTTTTTCTTAGGTTTTTAATTTATTATTTGTGTATTATAGCATAAAAACCTGATACTGAAAACAAAAAGAAAACAAAGAGCCGCGCTTCGCGCGACTCTTTTCTATTTGTATTTACTGACTATCTAGCAACATATGGTAGCAAACCCATAAAACGCGATCTCTTTATCGCTTGAGCGAGTGTCCTCTGCTCAGTGGATGAGAGTCCTGTTCTTTTTCTGCTTACTATTCTAGCGTTGGTGTTTATAAATCTTCTGAGTGTTTCAGTGTCTTTATAATCAATTGTCTGTATTTTTGGATTTTCTTTTTTCATGCTGTTTCTATTTTACTTGTATTTCTTTTATAAAGAAATACGCTATTTTAATAATTAAAAACTAAAACGGTATGTCATCTGGATCTATAACCTCACCATAATCAATACTGTCTATTTGCGGTACATTAGACTGCGCAGATTCACTTTGTGAACTAGCACTTCCAATATTTGTAGCGTCACCTCCTCCCATGGACTGCCCCATACCTCCAGCCTTTGGTCCAAACTGTATACTGTCGGCTATGACCTCGGTACGATACTTTTTACCCCCACCATTTGCATCATCCCAGCTACGAGTTTGTATGCGACCTTCTATCAGTGCTGACTGACCTTTTTTCAAGTATTGAGCGCACAGCTCTGCCTGTTTTCCAAACACCACTATATTGTGATACTCGGTAGACTCCTGTTTTGCGCCATTTGCATCCTTGTACACTCTGTTTGTAGCTAGTGAAAAAGAAGTCACTTTTGATCCACTTGGTAAAGCTTTCATCTCTGGGTCACGGGTTAAGTTTCCTAGTAAGTATGATTTGTTTAGATACATAATGTTTTGTAAAGTTTTTTAAGTAAGATATTCAATAAATTTAATTTGAAATTTTAATTTGCTTTATCTCTTACAGTGTACTATTTATTTTAGCGGTGCGCTAGTTTCTTCTGCAACTGTAGCGTCTACTGCAACTGTATCAACACCAGCGACTATCTCACCATCCTCAGTCATACGTGGTGACTTTACTACTGGATTACGTTTTGTAAATATATCTACATTACGATCAGCTTTTAGTATCATGTATCTGATGAGGTCTTCATCGAGCTTTACTGATTTTTCAATAGCTGGTAATTTTGTAGTGTCTATTTCAAACTTTATCCATCCAAAATACCCCTCATCAAAACGAACATTAGCATTTTTAATAACGCGGGTCATTTCATAAGCCAGCTCGCGTGGGTACGCGGTCTCCTCTGAAATAAAGCTACCTCCTAGAGTAGCAACAGACTGCTTGATTGCGTTAACTTTTTCAAGCGCAGCGTCTTCGGATAGTGTCGGTACTAAAATGTATGACAATTCGTATACTCTGCCGTCTATTATGGTTTCATTTGTATTATTTTCCATAGACAACTATTATAACATATAATTACTAAAATGTGAACTGTGGTAAAAATAATTTTAGAAATGTATAGCTATTTTATGAGTTAAAGTAAGTTGACTTTAAGTTTATCTTTAGGTATACTTAAAGTAATATGATAAAACAAGCAAAAATAATATCTCTAAAAGACTTTAGACTATACACAAGCAAATACATCGGTGAAGTAAAAAGAGGGGCAAGTTATACAGTACTCAAAAAAAATGAGCCTGTATTTACCATCACATATCCTAAATTATATGACTTGTCTAATATACCAGAAGCAACAGATGAGGATATGGAAGACATAAGAAAATCAAAAACTGTTTTGTCTTTTAAAAAGGAAGGAGGTATAGAGGCAGGAGAGTTTTTAAGAATGATTCGAGAGGTAAGGAAAAATGGCAGATAAAATTAAAAAATATTTACTAAAAGTTTCAAGTTATGATTCTATTAAAATAGAAAAAGTAATTTTACTTATTGGTTTAATGAACTTTGACACTTTAGATATTATTAAAATGAAAGGTTTCAAAAATAGATATAGAGCACGAATAGGTAATCATCGTATTATATTTAGAATTGAAGATGGTAGGTCCATAGTAGAAGACTTAAAAAATAGAGATGAGAATACTTACTAGTATTTATAGCTACTGAATACCAAACATTTTCTCTGCATTTTTGGCTAGCTGTATTTTAAAACTTTCTTTATCTATGTGTGTATTTATGTTTCTTATCTCACATATATGTTCAAATATAATACCTATATACTCTGGTGTATTCCTTTTCCCGCGATAGATTTTTGGTGCAACGTACGGGCTATCAGTTTCTAGATGAATGTTCTCTGGCGGTATAAAGTTTATAACTTCATCATAATCACTAGTGATAGTAGTCACTCCACCAAAAGAAAAACTGAAACCTAAGGCTAGAAATCTTTTTGCTATTTCTGTATTTCCTACAAAAAAGTGCACGTTGCCTACTCTATTTTTTATACTCCCTTTATTTTTTTCAAAGTTTATGTCTTGTGTATATTTACTTTCTAATATATCTAACATGTCCTCATATGCGTCCTGCGAGTTTTTACTTGGTCTACCATGTAGCATCAGAGGGAGTACGTGTTTCTGCGCAAAGTCTATTTGCTGTATGAAAAGTTTTTTCTGTCTATCTTTTTCTGTGTCACTGTCTGACACTTTCCCTTCTGATAATTCTCTCTCTAGGTAGTGGTAGTCCAGTCCACACTCCCCTACAGCAACTATCCTGTTACTGATAGTTAGTAAATCCTCGAACTCTGACTCATTAAAAATGGCACCTTCGTCATCGTGTGGATGCACACCGATAGTGCACCAAACGTTTCCATATTTTTCTGCAGCAATTACTGCTTTTTTACTTTCAATTATATCAGTACCTATAGTAATAGTTTTTATATCTTTCGCTTGCATACGAGCCAACACCTCGTCTCTATCTATATCAAACGCTTTGTCATGTATGTGTGAGTGTATGTCTATCATAGTTCTATAATTTTATCATTTTTATATATTACTATAATTATACTACAATATAAAATATAAACTACTTTCCAAATGAAACTATTTTATGTATAATGATATTAAAGTAATAGCAGATATAAACCAAACGTAAAATGAACAAATTTAAAACCTATAGTCTAGGATTGACTCAAGCAAAGTCTTTTAGACTTTTTAAATACAAAGCCGACCAAGTACTAAATGAGTACGGCATCAACTCTATAGAGTGGGCGACACTCGGACTCATCTACGATGATAATGTAAAAAATATCAATATCACTAAAAAACAAATAGCAACCAAGCTTGGACTTAAAAAACCTTTCATAACAAAACTGGTACAATCTATAAAAAAGAAAAATCTGTTACGAGAAATACCGAACCCAGATGACATGAGATCAGAAAACATAGAGCTAACTGCAAAAGGTGTGGAGTTTGTAATTGATGTAGAGAAAAAAATATACAAGATGTATAGCTCTTTCCTATTCTCCATTGGCGAAGATGAGTTTTTAAAGTATTATAGTTTTATACAAAAAGTAGCCCTCTATTCTGATTCACTACAAAAAGAATTCGCACTGGATGAACGGTTGTCTTAGGGGTTGTGCTGTAGAAATAAGGTTTGACAAGTAGTCTATAAAGATGTAGTATTATTCTCAGACATCAAGAGTCTCAACGTTAAAAACTTTTTCAATATCTTTTAAGGAGATACAAAATGAGTAATACGGATCAGCAATCCTTCGACGCCCTCAAACCAGAACTAAACAAGAGGTTAGACAAGACAAGCACTGCCACAGAAGTATATAATCCACCACTAGGCGCCACTCTGCCTTCTAGTTA
>JAYSXQ010000032.1:0-5182 GCA_043717115.1 bacterium
CTCCATGGTGTCTAATATGAATTTTACTAGATCAGTGTTTGATTTTTTATTTTCAACTACCATAACCCAATTACCCGTTTTAAACGATGCTGTGTTCCACTCTGTGCCTGCTGTAGCAGCATAGCTCCAGGTAGTTGAACCATGCACCATTGATGTTGGTGTAGAAACACTAGGTACTGCTTTTTTGATTACATCTAAAAGATAATCATTTCCGGTGTACCCTCTACCTCCCTCGAAACTGGCATATATAGTTGCAACTGTACCGCTTGCATTTTTAATGTAAAAGTATTTTGACTTTGCACCTACTCCTTGCTCTACTGTCAGGTTGTCATTGTATGCAAATGATACGACCGCCTTGTTATCACCCTCAAATACTGAGTTGATCTCTCCTGTAAAGTTTTTTGTACCTGCTTGGTTCTGATTTTCAGTTACAATGCTACTATCTCCTGTTTTTGGTCTGTTAACAAGATACAGTACACCTTTTGCAACCACATAACCAAGTGCTAGCCCTAGTATCGCGTACAATACTAGACTTGCATACATTTTCCAGTTTTTTACAACTACTGGACTGTTGTTATTGCTGCTGTTATTACTATTGTTATTGCTGTCTGACATAATTCCTAACGTTATTTTTATAAATAAATTTTAATATATTAAACCCCACACAAACACGAGCACTCTTATTTTTGATCAGTTCTATTTACATACATAAACAGTTACTATGGCTGATCTACTATACAGTATAGCAGTTTTTAAAAATATAAGTACATTGACAATACACCCGCAAAGTTCTGTTGTTTTGTATATATTATTAGTGTAGTATTTAATTAGAAGTCTAAGTTTTTATAAATAGACATAAATTAACTAATTAAACTTGCTTAGGAGCATAGCAATGAATCCATTTGAGCCCAATATAGACTGTTTAGTTCTATTTTCAAATACAGCTATAAATACAGCACTGAGAAAGTCTTCTCTTGGAGACGGAAAACCTATTGCAAATATAGTAAAAATATTAAGTACGAAAACAAAAAGAGACGCTCTAGAGTTTTTAATAAAACTAAAATCCCTCTATAGTTCTATCGCATTTATGGCTTTTGCGACAGAGATGTGGAAATTAAAAATAATAGATATGCAAGATCTTATAGACTTGTATAAACTACAAGACCAAAAAGATGGTCCGCAAGCTATAACTCTCAACCAAATATTTCAAGCTGCTTATTCAGTAAATGACAATATGGATGCGGAAGAAGTAAAAGGAAAACTACTTGTAGTAGCAAACGAGGTAATACAAATATCTTTAACGGACCTTAGTGTTCTGTTTGAAAATTGGTTTTATTATGGTCGCGGAAGTTACGGTATCGAAGAGTCATTCTTTTCATACTGGTACTCTCAATATCTTTATTTTGAGGGTAATGGTAGTTGGAGACTGCGCAGTATTATTGCTATCGAGTACTATAATTTATATCCTAAAAAAGTTACATTAGAGTCTGTGTTATTAAGAATGGAAATGTTAATCTTGAATGAACCAGATAGCCATGGGTTTCATAGATATACATCACTAGCTTTTTCAATTGCCAAGAAAAATAAAAAACGGAGACAGAAAGTGTTGGACTTATTTATCGAAAACATAATTAGAAAAATAGAAATAAACAGTTTACTTACAGCGCTTTTTGACGTTGAGTTTATTCTTTTAGAAGTAAGTCTAACTCCTCTAGAAAGAAAAAACATTAAAGAATTCATAATGTCTAAAATTGAAGATCATATTGCTATGTTAGATGACCTAAAAATTAAAATAACGGCTGTAAAAAAATGAAAACAAAAACCACCTACGGGTGGTTTTATTATTTCTATTTTTACTTCTTTTCTTCTAGTCTATCCTTTAAGATTTTTATCTCATCACGCAGTATGGCTGCTGTTTCAAAGTCCAACTGCTTTACCGCTTCTTTCATCTGTGACTCTTTTAATTTTACTAACTTGTTAGGATTTTTCTTGAAAAGTTTTTCGTCCAGTGCCAGCTCACTAGTGACGGCTTTACTTCTGTCTTTTTTTATCTGATCTGTAATGTCATGTATGTTTTTAATGATGGTTGTCGGGGTTATATTATGTTTAATATTATAAGCCTCTTGTATACTACGACGTCTATTAGTCTCGTCTATTGCGCGCTGCATAGACCCTGTCATATTATCAGCGTACAGTATCACCCGTCCGTTTACATTACGTGCAGCACGTCCTATAGTCTGCACCAGACTAGTCTCGCTACGCAGGAACCCCTCTTTGTCGGCATCGAGTATACCGATGAGCGTGACCTCTGGCAGGTCTAGTCCTTCACGTAGTAGGTTCACACCCACTAGCACATCGAACTCGCCACGGCGTAGCGCTGTTAATATCTCGATACGTTCAATGGTCAGTATGTCACTGTGAAGGTACTTTGCGCGTAGTCCATTTTCTTTTAGATATTCTGACAGTGACTCTGCCATTTTTTTAGTTAATGTGGTGGCTAGTACTCTGCCACCCTTTTTTATCTCCATGACTGCTTCGGCTATAAAGTTTTTAACCTGCCCAGGATAATCACCGCTTTCAGACTGTCTGACAGGGCGTAGTTCTATCTGAGGGTCTACCAGTCCTGTAGGGCGTATTATCTGCTGTACTATCACATCACTGGTTTCCTTTTCTATCACACCAGGTGTTGCACTGACGTATATTTTCTGGTCTACTCTGTTTTGAAACTCGTCATATGTCAGTGGTCTGTTGTCTTTTGCACTTGGTAATCTGAAACCGAACTCAACCAGCGTACCTTTACGAGACTGATCACCAGCATACATAGCACGCAGTTGCGGTAGTGTCACATGTGACTCATCTACCACTAGTAGAAAATCAGCCTTTCCATTTTTATCGTGTGGAAAATACGATAGCAATGTTTCTGGAGGCTCTCCTTCTCCTTTTCCAGATAAATGCCTAGAGTAATTTTCAACTCCCTGACAAAAACCTATTTCGCGTATCATGGCTAGATCATAAGTAGTACGTCTTTTTATGCGTTCAGCTTCTAGCAGTTTCCCTTCTTTTTCAAAATACTTCAACTGCTCCGCCAATTCATTTTCTATTTTTAATATTGCAACTCTCCTCATCTCATCATCTGATATAAAGTGCTTTGCTGGGAATATAAAATAGTCCGCCGGATAATCCTTTTCAACCATAGAAACAGGGTCAGTGACAACTAGTCTAGATATTTTACCTGCTGCGAACTCGAGCTGCAGCATCACAGTCTCACTTATAGGCATCACATCTATCCTGTTTCCAACTGATCGAAAAGTCCCAGGTGACAGGTCAGCGTTAGTGCGTTCATAATGTACGTTAATTAGTCTTGTCATGATCTCGACTTTGCTAATAGTGTCACCAAGTTTTAAGTGTATGTTTGCGGACTCGTATTGAGCAGGACTACCTAGTCCGTATATACATGACACTGATGCACAGATGATCACGTCTTTGCGGGTCAATAGCGCCTGAGTGCTGGCGTGCCTTAACCTATCTATCTCTTCGTTGATCTGCGCGTCTTTTTCTATATATGTATCCGTAACTGGCATATACGCCTCTGGTTGATAATAATCATAGTATGATACAAAATAGTGCACTGCAGCATCTGGAAAAAACTCTCTGAACTCTTGGGCCAGCTGGGCAGCAAGTGTTTTGTTGTGTGCAATCACAAGAGTCGGTTTCTGTACATTTTGTATAATGTTAGCAATAGTAAAAGTTTTTCCTGTTCCCGTTGCACCCAGTAGTGTCTGTGTTTTCAGACCCTTTTCTAGTCCATCAGTTAACGCTGCGATGGCCTTTGGCTGATCACCCGCTGGAGTGAAACCTTTTATATTAAATAGATTTTCTTTTCTTATACCCATATGTAATTTGACTTTTGTGTAATTATAGCATAATATAGCCATACACACATCTTGAGTGTGTGTTCTTTTCAAAAATTACAAAAGGGAAAAAATGCAAGATCTTAAAATCGCAGTTGCGGCCATCAAAGCAAACATTCACGTACCATTAGTCTTGTCTGGGTTTGCTAATCTTGGTCCATATGTTAGCAAGGACTCAATAGCTATGGCACTAGCTCAAATGCTACATTGTCCAATGCAAACCTACTCACAACTGGTTGCAATCACGACGAGAAATGACCCGGATGAAAAATTAAGAGTTACAAAATCAGGAAGATCAAGGTCCTCCTTATCCGAATGTGCAGAAGAAGAAATAATCGAATTTATGGATAGGCCCATGCTTTCCATAGCTGTAAGTTCTATCGGGGCAGCACTTGCTCACAAATGCGAAATAGTAAAAACGCATTTACATATACACGTTATGGCAACATTTAAAAGTCGTGTTGAAGCAAAACTGAACTCAGACCCTACATTGATAAAAGAAGAGTTGGAGTATAAGTTTAAAGACTCAGACGAGCTTTTACGCAGAAGAGCTAAAAGCTATCACGGGGTAGAAAAACTTTTCCGTAAAGAACCTGTATTGATTCTTGATGTTACAGGACAAAACAAAACAAGTGAAGAATACGCGAAACAGCTACTGTTCATGATTGCTAATCACGTTGTAGTGAGCGTTCAACAACTCAAAGTTGCATAAATACTGACACCAATACCGCCCCAAAAAGGCGGTTTCATTTTAATTTAATCTAGATAGATATTTGATTTAAAAGCTTTATATAAGTGCTCATATCAATATCCTCCCCTCTTACTTTTTTATCTAGTTTTATATTTTCAAAAACTTTCTCAAAGTCTAATTCTAATTTCTTTTCTTTTATACTTTCTGTTTCTCTATTTTTTAGATAATAGTCTTTTAAGTTATGCATCAGTGTTTTTCTCTTGTGCGCAAGACCAGCATGTATGAGTTCAAAATATTTTGTCTTTTGCTGGGCACTTAACATAAACTCTGCATCTTTTTCAATATTATACTTTTCTATATAGACTATAGCACTGTCGACATTTGGTGCAGGTACAAAACTACCAGCCAAAACTTTATCAACGTATTTTACTTTTCCATATGTAGACACAGAAAGAGAGAGTAGCGACTGCTTACCATCACGACATACCATACGTTCAGCAACTTCTTTTTGTACTAGTAGTGTCATACTGTCAAAAATATTCTCATCTACGCATTTTCTGATTATTAATCCTGTTATATA
>JAYSXQ010000033.1:0-1698 GCA_043717115.1 bacterium
GACATCTGTGGCATATATGTTATACCTATATCGAGTAGTGAATTTTTCAACTTTACAGTACGCAAGTCACTGGATTTACCAAAATACATCGCCATACTACCACTAGTAAAAACATCTATATCACTAGATGATAATTCACTCCATGTGTAGCTAGTTTTTTGCGGATCACTAAAAGCAGTAAAAAGCTTTAAGATTTTTACTAGGTCAGAATCTGTTCCACCTGCTCCAGTGGTTGCTATACCTATGTCATTTGCTAAGTCAAAACTAATACCTCCATTTACTGTAGCGCCCCATATAGCACGCACACCGGAGTGACCCAATTGAGCGAGTATAGTAAACAGTAGTGATTGGTTTTCGATTACATTGTTAGCTCCTATACCAAATGCACTAGCGCTAGGTTTTCCATCTACGCCTAATTTTGTAGTTGCCATTTGATATTTTGGTAACTCCGCCCAAGTCTTTGCTGGATATAGCAAGCCATTTTCAGAAAGTATTTTTTTATTGTATATAGTTATAATAGGATCTGCTAGTACCGGATAGAACAGAGCACCAAACGGTGTTGCAAATTGATGTGTACCATCTATATAAACACTCTTATACTCTAACTCTGTCATATAGTCTTTGTATGGTATGGTATACAACAAACTAGAGATAGATAATAGAGTACTTGTTTTTGCTAGTACCATATCTGGAGAAAAACCTTGCGCGCTGGCACGTAACATCTCATCTGTAATATTCGCCTCTGGTATGTATCTATACAGCACACTCATAGGTTTTCCTGTAGCTATAGCTGTCTGATCAAATGCATCCTTAACTGCAGCCTCTGGCAATGTCCCCCAGACTTGTATGGTTACCTTATTAACATTTGCGCTGGTATTTACATTAACACCTGGAAACTTTCCAGAAAATATCAATAGTGCTATTACTCCTATCAGGAGGCTAGCTACAATGGATCCTATTTTAAATATATTTGGTTTTTGCATATGCTCTATTTCTGTTTATTTATTTTTAAGGCTATTTATTTTTTAATAAATACGCATAATGATAATCCCCAGCAACTAGACCTCGCATAGATGTAAAACCACACTTGTGTGTGAGTGTCTGTAAATCATTTTCTTCTATCATCAGTTTTTTATCTGGCCCAAAACTAGACTCCTTGTTCCACTCTACTATTAGCAACTCTCCATGTGGCGCCAGTATGCGTGAACATTCCATTAACAGACCCTCTTTATCATCTATCATATGCAAAGTGTTTGCAAGTATGATGTAGTCGGCACTGTAGTCAGCTAGTAGTATTTTCTTTTCTAGGTCTGCTACCAGAGTATCTATAACAAAACCACCCACTTGTGCTGTGTCTCTAACCATTTTTAATTTGTCTTGGTCTATATCTATCGCTATAACCTTACTGGCTGCACCCAGCACGCGGCATGCCTCGTATACATATGCTCCTGACCCACTACCTATATCCACCAGCGTACTACCTGGTTTCATATTCATACTGTCTACTAATTGTCTAGGTGATAAAAATGCCATATATCTGTTGTTTACTTTTGTATATTATAATACGTATAGTATAACACCTAAAAAACTTAAAATATAAAAATATACACTTAATACTGGCGAGCCCACAAGGAATCGAACCTTGACTAACAGTTTTGGAGACTGTTGTACTACCACTATACTATAAGCCCGATATGA
>JAYSXQ010000034.1:0-14752 GCA_043717115.1 bacterium
GACACCTCCGGTGCCGCACTTTTGTATTCTGTGTTTACTATTCTTGTGTGCTATAATATTAACTAATTAAGAAGAAAATAAAAGTAAAAATATATGAAATATCTAGGTATAGACTTTGGATCAAAAAAAGTAGGTTTTGCAGAAAGTGATGAAGAGGGGATATTAGCATTTCCGCTAATGATAAGTCCTAACGATAAAAACTTATTAACTGATACTTTAGAGATGATACGAGCACTGCGTATCACTACTGTAGTCATGGGTGAAAGTGTAGACAGCAAAGGTAAACCAAACCCTATAGCAGTTGATGCTCGCGAGTTTGCGGTCAGTATAGAGGGTGCGTGTGATGTAAAGGTAGCATTTGAAAAAGAGTGGTTCACAACAGTTGAGGCTAGAAAACAACCAGAAGCAAAAACTAATGTAGACGATGCAGCAGCAGCACTCATACTGCAGAGATACCTAGATAAAGTTAATCCAAAAGTATATTCTAGTGAAGAAGTAGAGGGAGAAGAGGATGAGGAGTAAATAAAAATATAAAAGAAATATGCAAGAAGAAATAAAAGAACAAGATCAGACAAAAGAAAAATCAGAACAAAAACTAGAAGCCAAAATAGAAGAATCTAAACCAAAATACATAAGTATAGATGACTTTTTAAAAGTAGAGATAAAACTGGGTACGGTTGTATCAGTAACAGAAATGGAGGGTAGTGATAAACTATACAGACTGGTAGTGGATTTTAATGAGCTAGATGTAGAAGGAAATAAAAAACATAGAAACGTTTTTTCAGGCATTAAAAAATATGTCACACCAGATGAGTTAATAGGTAAACAGTTTCCATTTGTCGTTAACCTAGAACCTCGCAAGATGATGGGCGAGTACAGCGAGGCCATGATACTAGCAGCTAGTGCTGAGGACACATTTGCATTACTAACACCTACAAATACGCTCCCTAATGGAACGCAATTAAGATAATTTTTCTAGCTTTAGCTATAAGAATAAGTTGTAAAAACACAATCATGAGAGTAATAATTACACAAAACAAAATAGAAATACACAGTAGAGATAAAAAAACTGTTGCAGTAGACTATGGTACTGACGACATAGCGCGTGTAGGATTTTCTGCTGTAGACTATGCAGTTGAGCAAGCATTAAAAATACGCGACGTTGATGAAGGTGTTATGGTAGAGGGTACAGGGGTAGAAGCAAAAATGATAGCTAGAAAAATAGAAGATAAAACACGTATTGAGGTGGTATTTACTTCTGGCACACAGTACAGTACACCGTAGTACGGCCACTTATGGTTTCTTTTTGTAGTGTAGTTTTACATACTGTACACATCAATCCTGCACGGCCATAGACTTTGTGTTCACGCGCATAATTGCCACGCGACCCGTCCGCCAGTAGATAATCAGAAATGGACGATCCTCCTAGATGTATGGCTTTTTTGAGTATATTGATAATGTTTTTATGCAAAGCTTTACATTCTTTATCAGTTAAAGTTTTACAGTTTCTACTTGGTAATATAGCACTCGCAAAACAGACTTCGTCTGCGTATATGTTTCCACAGCCGACCACCACCGACTGGTCCAGTAAAACAGTTTTAAGGGATTTGTTTTTCTTTTTGATATTTTCTGTAAAGTATTTGGCAGTAAAGTTTTCGTCAAATGGCTCTAATCCTATTTTTGAAAAGTGATTATTTTCTATTGCTGTCTTTATATTATTATAATACAAAACGTAGCCAAATTTTCTCACGTCATTGTAGTATAGGGTACCTATGTCTAGTTCAAAAACTATATGAGTATGTTTGTGGGGTAGAGACTGTTTATATGACTCTTCTATCGGGTGTCCACCAGTTGTGATTTCATTTCGAATCCTATTCCCATCGCATTTATTTTTTTCTGGTTCATATACTAACTGCCCAGTCATTTTTAGATGTATTATAATTACTGCTTTGTCATCTAGTGTTATAATTATATTTTTAGCACGCCGCTCCACAGATACTATTTTCTTATTTTGTATATTTTCTATAAACTCTATTTTCTTTGTGGTACTATCTGTTCTGATAGTACCAGAGCCAGAAACTATTTTACCGCTGTTAATGATTATAGATTTTATTTTTCTGTTTACTAAAACTTTTTCTAGCCCACGTCTTAGTGACTCTACTTCTGGTAATTCTGGCATCTTTTATTTTTTACTTTGTTCTTTATTATATAGAAAGTTTTCTATTTCCTCTTTTGCTACTTTTGAGTCAGACCATTTTTCTTTTTTACCGTTTTTCCGCATTATGTACGGGTCAGTTCCTTTGCCGCTTATAATCACTGATACATCGTAATTAGTTTTTAGCATATCTTGTGCAATAGGCAAGGCTAATGCTATAGCTTTACGTCTATCTATTTCTATAAATAGACTCTCGTTAAGAATCTTCTTTGTAACACCACTTGCAACAGTGTTTATGATCTCCATCACATCATCATCATATGGGTCCTCGTCAGTGACTATTACTACGTCACAGTTTTCATCCGCTGCAGCACCCAGTAGAACTCTTTTTCCTTTGTCACGTCCACCACCAGTAGCACCGAGTACGGCTATTTTCTTTCCACTGTATGCGCCGTATATTTTCTCTAGACTATCTACGGTGTGTGCATAATCCACTACCACACGAAAACCTTGACCAGCATTTATCTCTTCTGCGCGACCAGGTATGTCTATTACATGTAGTATAGCAGACCGTAGCGTCTCGTCGTTGATGCCGATAGACTTGCCAAAAGTATATGCAGCTAGAGCGTTCATCTTATTAAAGTCACCAGGTAGGGATATTTCTAGAGGCGCAGAGTCTTCTTTTTTGTAGCCTATGTTTTGATTGACGTCGTATATTAAAAAACTAGCACCATGTGGATCCGATATATTGGCTATAACACGACGCATAGGTTTCATTGATCCAGCTAGTGATCGCACTAGTTTAAGTTTAGCGTTTTTATAATTTTCAAAACTACCATGTGACTCTATGTGTTCAGGTGTGAGGTTAGTAAATATCAAACTATCTATACTAACCCCTATGTGACGAGACAGTCTAGCCCCCTCGCTAGTCATCTCGACTATTGCATATTGGCAGCCAGCATCCACTGATTCACGTAAAAACTTTTGTATAAAAAAACGCCCAGGCATAGTCATCTTGTACATGTTTGGACGAGAGAGATCTCCTATTTTGAACCTAATGGTTGAGAGTATTGCTGTTTTGTATCCTGCGGCCTCTAGCACAGCATTGACATACTCTGTAGTACTGCTTTTACCTTTTGTGCCAGTGATTGCAACTACATGTATATGACGAGATGGAAATCTGTATATGATAGTGCCCAGTACAGCTAAAACAAAATGATACATGGGCTGGAAAAAACTAAATACTTTTTTTGGTATTAACTTTTTTATCTGACGTAGTATGTTATCCATATTTGTATATTATACCACATCAAAAACATAAGTTTTACTTTGATTTTGACAGTATTTTTAGGGACTCGCGGATAATAGAGTGCATATCTAGATCTGGATGTAGGGTAGTCAGTACCTCATTGATGTCACGAGCATTATAACCCAGCGTATCTAGTGCCATACGAGCATTATGCATATCCTCGGTTTCGTTTTGCATGATTTGATTGGCTTCAAACTTACCCCTCAGATCTAGGATAATCTTTTCAATAGTTTTCTTTCCAAGTCCTGGCACTTTTGGAAACAGGTCGGATTTTCCATTTTCAATAGCCCGTATGATGCTGCTGGGTGCAGATACAGACAGAACGTTTAGTGCTGTTTTTGGACCAACACCAGATACACTTAAAAGTTTCTTAAACAGGGCCCTGTCATTCTTATCTACGAATCCAAAAAGAGTAATCTGATCTTCACGTACGTGAGTATGTATGTACAGGCTCATATCCTGCCCATCTTTGGCATTAAACAGCGTATTAACAGGCACTAGCACCTCATAACCGACACCAGCAACATCTACAGTTATTGACTTTTCGTCTATATCGCACACTTTGCCATTTATATAACCTATCATTAGTTGATTATAACATAAAAATGTGTTAGAGTATGTATATATGGCAATAACCAAATCAGCTAAAAAAGCACTTCGTGTAAGCGATAGAAAAAGACTAGTAAATGGTCGCATTTTAAAAACTATGAAAGACGCTGTGAAAACAGTGAGAAGTAAAGTTGCTAAAAAAGAAACCGCAATAGTCACTGAATTATCAGCAGCATTCAAAGCGCTAGACAAAGCAGCAAAACGCGGAACTATTAAAAAAGGCAATGCAGACCGTAAAAAGTCTCGCCTTGCAAAAGCAATCGCAAAGGTTTCAAGCAAATAGGTTTAATTCACCTACCAACCCCAGTAGATTATCCTACTGGACCTGCTCTCGTAGTTCAATGGATAGAATATGGGTTTGCGGTACCCACGATGTAGGTTCGATTCCTACCGAGAGCACAAATACAAAAAACACATAGGTCTAGCCTGTGTATTTTTTGTATTTGTGCTCGAGAAAAAGAGACTAAAGTCTCTTTTGTGTAGGATGAGAATATGGGGTAGCGAAACAATGAAGCGTAGCGGAATATGTTTTGTGACCGATTCCTACCGAGAGCACAATTTTATACGAGTAAGTTTTTATGTTATACTTTTAATATGTTAAATTTTGAAAACACAGATACAGGGCATATGAATGACAAAGACCCAAATAAAAATATAAACCCTAATTATAGGTCAGAATTAAGAGAGGGTGTGAAGTTGGTTGAAGTCCCTGTAGGGCTGTATAGTTCAGAAAAGATAAACTCTATAACCCTTCAGTATTATAATGCAGAAGGGGTTATAACAGACTTACCAGCATCAGATAAGTCTGAAAGTAAAGAGATGAGGCGGTACGTAGGCATACAGATACATCGCGCAGCTGATGGTGTATACGGAGAGACTACACAGACTTTGACTATAGATCTAGATAAAGACATGTACTCAGATACGAAAACCTCAGATACAGACAAGGTTTATAATTATCTAAGACAAAAACCAGAAATGCAATTTGTGTTATTTAAAGACCTAGATCCCAATCTAAATCCCGATGCTCAAAGACTAGTAAAAACTAGAGATTTGGCAAAGTTTATAGCAACTAATGTAGACTGGAAAAAAGACCAGCATTATGATACAATGATGCAACTGGGTTAGAAAGTAAATACGGAAGTGTAGCCGAGTGCAAGTTTTAATAGCAGGCACTTGTGCTACAAAAATAATACGGAAGTGTGGCCGAGTGGTTTAAGGCACTTGTCTTGAAAACAAGCGTGGGGCAACTCACCGTGAGTTCGAATCTCACCACTTCCGCCAATTAAGTTATAATATTATTATGTTTTTAGATATCGCTTTTGGACTCTTTTTAGGAAAATACTTTTCAGTTAATTATTTCGATAATAATTTATATATTATCTTTTTAGGAGTATTTTTTGCACTATTGCCTGATTTAGATTTTATAACTAATTATGTTTACGACAAAACAAAAAATAAATACCTTAAACCATTTGTCCACAGAGGCATAATTCACGCACCTACACTTTATATTTTTCTTGCGATAATATCTTATCTTTTGAATTTTAATCCATTAATTATATGGATGTTTTTAATTGGAACTATTTACCATCTTATCCATGATTTGTTTGTCTTAGGTAGAGGGGTAATGATTTTTTATCCAATTACAAAATATAGACTAAAGTTTTTTCCTGATAACGGAAAAGATGGATACTTAAAGGAGAAAATACTTTGGTGGAATGAAGGCGAGATACCAAAATATGAATTAACTACTTCCGACTCGCTACATAGTAATAGTTGGATAAAAACTTGGTATTTCAGACCAAATATTTTCTTATTCACTGAAATATCTCTAACTATTCTATTTTTAGTATCTTACTTTAACTTAACTTAACAAATTTTTATGCAAAAATTTAAAAAATAGGGAACATTGTATATAGTCTTCCACAATAAGAAAAATCCTTATTAATAAGGATTTTTCTTTATGCATCTCTGTGTTTATTTACTAAGGTGTCTTGTTTACTGCCGGTACTGGTACTGGTAAAGTAACGTTTATAGTATTTGCGGCAGGGGCTTTGCGATAGTTTACAAATGCATAGGCTCCAAGACCGATCACGGCTATTAGTATTATAATAGAAACCATCCATCCAACACCATCAGACTGGTCATTGCCAGGAGTATTAATTATTGTTGTCATACAAATGTAATGCCGTACGAGAGTAAATATTATTACAGTGTCATTAAAACACTAGCTAAAACACTAGTTAAAATGCTATAATTATTTATATGAATACCATAAAAAACTTAAGCACTAGCACAACACAGAGCTGGTACGCCGAACTAGTAAAACCAGAATGGGCACCAGAACCAAGTCTATTTGGTCAGGTGTGGGGAGTGTTGTACGTGATGATAGCCATAGCGTTTATATATACGTGCTACAAGACTTTTGGGGCAGGAGCTACTTGGCCAAAATACATTTTCTATATTTTCCTATTTAACATTTTTGTAAATGTGATATTTACCCCCATACAGTTTGGTCTGCGTAATTTACCATTAGCAATGTTGGACATACTGTTGATACTGATATCGTGTTTTGCACTACTTTATTATGTGTATCCATATTCAAAATGGACAGCAGTATTATTAGCCCCATACACCATCTGGGTCTGTATAGCCACCGTACTACAAGCGAGTATTACTTATCTGAATAGGTAGTGTCTCAAAAGTAAGTGTCATCTCTCTCTCAGAGGACCACTCTCGTTTCTTGAGTGATAATCTTTATTTTTATAATGTCAAATAAACATACACATGTAGTTTGTATTATTGACACTATCATGCTATCATATATTTATGATCAAGAAAAAATATGGGACATATATAAAGAAATGTCGAGAAAGTAAGGGGCACTCACAGCAGCAAATGGCTGAGCTGTTGGGTATTGCTCGTACCAGCTATATAAACATAGAGCAAGACAAGAGAGAGATAACCCTAGGAGAAGCTAATAAGCTGGCAAATATTTTTGGTGTAACGTTGGACGATATATCAGAAGAGCAGACACCGAACATGTCAAAATACAAAGACATGATAGTTTCTTTTTTAAAGTTAAACACAGGAGATAAAAGAGATGGAAAAATACCAAAAACAAAACTTGCAAAACTGGTTTATCTTGCAGATTTTGCTTGGTACTATGAAAATCTTGTAAGTATGAGTGGTATGCAGTATAAGAAACTAGAGTACGGACCTGTTCCAGATATATATTTTAGAGTTCTAGATGAGATGTTTTTAAATGGTGAAGTAAATATAGAAAATAAAAATGGTGCGATGTTAGTGTCTGTAAATAGAGGAAAAGAAAAAGAGATATCTGAAAACCTAAATACAAAAGAGTCTGAGTTAATAAAAAAAATTAGTAAAAAGTGGGAAGGTAAAAATACTCAAGACATAGTTAATTTTACTCACTCTCAAATGCCTTGGAAGTTTGGACGAGATGGAGAGACTGTTCACTATGAACTCATAACTCAAGAAGATCCTGACCATGTCTACTAAGTATACTGTTATTATAAATACTTATGCAGAAAGACACTATATAAAGTCCTTTGCAAAAAAGTATATGAATAAGTGGGACCTTACTCTAACTGCTATTATTTTTCAACTGGAGAATGTAGAGCAGTTCCACGATACTAATTTTTTTGAAAAGATACATGTATATGAAAGTTACTACATTGCAAAAGTTGAGTTTACGGTGGCTGGTACAAAAGAATCAAAGAAAAGTAGTGGCTGTAGATATATAGTAAAAGTAAATACAAAAGAAAGTACTGTAGAAATACTTTTAATATATCACAAAAGTGACATTGATATGAGTAACGAGACTGTTTGGTGGGAGAAAAAGATAGAGGGTTTAGTATAAGAAAATATCTACTTATTGAGTAGATATTTTCTTATACTGTATTATTCGAACTAAAACAGTTTTTTAATTACTTCACCTCCATATTTGAATTTGCTTTTAGTTGAGAGACGATGCTTTCAACGATAGCTGCTTTTGCAGTAGCTGAAGCTTTGACAGAAACGTTAGACTTTACAGTCTCGTCATTTTTGATACTTGATTCAAGTTTTGCTTTGTCATAGTTCACACCAGAAACTAGGAAGCTCCACCATGATAAACTGGTATCTACAACGGCTTGTGAGTTAGCGTCAGAGTATACAGTAGTTTCAGAGTCTACTGTTACAGGGAATAACCACAGCAATTTTCCATTGTGTTTATATACAACAGAAACTTCACCATTTGCCTCCGATCCTTTTTTAAAGTCAATATCCTCTACATCACTATTTTTAGCGCGTAGTTTGGTAGTGAACGTGTCTAGGTCGGTGTCTGACTTTACACTAGCTGATAACATAACCATGCCATCGTTATCACCGATACTCATAGTATGCATAGTGTCTTCATCATCTGCATCCTCTTCTTCTATAGTACCGTCCTCCATACCGGACTTACCTTCTGGTATGAGTTTTACTCCTGAGGTTGTACTAGAAGTAGCTTTTGATCCTGTTTCTAATTTTGTGTTAACTACAGTAGCAGCGTACACAGAAGTGGTGGCTAATATAGCAGTTGCTAAAAACACGGCATTCGTTCTGATTATTTTCATATTTTTTGTATTTATTTTTAATAGGCTTTACTTTATGTATAACCGCACATAGTGCAAAGTAGTGACATCAGTTAACCACTTTTAACTATTTGTGTTTATTTGTTTACAACTAGACTTTTACGCATAGCATCAAAAGTCGCAGTTAATGCTTTTTGATTGAACTGTGTGATTGATCCCTTTGGATAGTTTTCAAATACTCCGTAGTGTATAAGGTATCTGACTGCTATACAGTTTCCGGTGCCTGGTAATACATATACTGTCTCGTCATATCTATTTCCTGCAGCTGCCTCAGTATTGCGAGATACAGAGTAGGTAATACCGTTTTCAAGTACTGTGCTAGTTGAGGCCGGACTCATAGTAAAGAAGGTCACAGAACACGGCTTTGTAGATGCAAAGTGCTCAACGGCTATGTATGAGTCTTTTGATAAGTTTGTGCCCGTTGTCATAGACGCTGGTATAGTAAAACTGGTACCACTGATAATCTTTATTGGTCCCATTGCTGAGTAGGTGTATTTTTCATTAACTTTGTAGCTTGATGGGTAGCTGATCGAGTATTTGTTCTCAGTATTTTTATAAGTTATAAAAGTAGTGTTTGTACTAGTTGGTGGGGTATTAGTTCCATTGTTGGTGGTGTTTGTACTAGTAGCTACAGGTGTTTCTGTTACAGTTGTAACTGGTGCCACCGCGACGTCTTTTGTGTAAAGATAATAACCTAAAAATGCTAATAAAAGAACCAGAACGACCCAGATAATTTTGTTGTTTTTCATATACTCTAAGCATAGCACTAATTAGACTTGATGTGTATATAGATGTATACTAGAACGATATGGAAACGTTGATAGTTGATCTGAAAAATATAGGTAAAGCTGCAGAAATGCTATTGCATACCCTAAATAAAACACTGAGCGGTACACAAAAATCTACAGAAACTACAAAATCCGTTGTAGTACACTTGATAGGGGAGATGGGGGCTGGTAAAACTACCTTCACAAAATCAGTTGCACAGTTGCTCGGTGTGCAGGATGTGGTACATAGTCCGACTTTTATAATTATGAATGAGTACGAGCTTTTTGAACAGAGATGGAGTAAAATGATACACATAGACGCTTATAGATTTGAAGACAAAAATGAAAGTAAAGTTTTAAACATAAAAAAGTATTTAAATGAAAACAACATAGTAATGATAGAGTGGCCAACACTTATGAATGCACCAGCACCTGATGTAACTGTTAACATACTACACACTGATGATCCCAATGTTAGAGAGATACAAATTGAAAACCATGCCAGACAAAAATAAAAAAGAAACCAAGACAGAAAATAGAACAGAAAACAGAAGAAAAACAGTACTGCTGATAGACTCGCACGCCCTACTACATAGGGCATATCATGCTATGGTTGGGTTCGCAACACACGATGGTAGGCCGACAGGAGCGCTATTTGGTTTTATAAAAATGATCATGCGTGCAGCGGATAATGTACATCCAGAACACATAGTGGCCTGTTACGACTTACCAAAACCTACATTTCGCCACTTGGCCTATGACGCCTACAAGGGGACACGTGGAAAAAGTGATGACGACCTAAAGGTGCAGATCAATCAAAGCAAAGACTTTTGCGTCGCACTTGGTATACCAGTCTGTGAGTTGGAGGGTTTTGAGGCTGATGATTTGCTGGGGACTTTGTCTGAAAGATTGGTCGACACATATGATGTGGTCATAGTCAGTGGGGACATGGACACTATGCAGTTGATAAAGAGCGGTGTGCGGGTCTGTACACTAAAAAAAGGCAATGACATAGCCATGTTCAACGAAAAAGAAGTAGTTGAAAAGTTTGGTATATTACCAACACAAATAGCCGACTACAAGGGACTAGCTGGAGACAGTAGTGACAACATAGTGGGTGTAAAAGGTGTGGGTGAGAAAACCGCAGTAAAACTAATTACTAGTTTTCAGTCTATAGAAAACTTGTATGAAAATATTAAAAACGCACCAGAGAAAGTAAAAGAGGTCGTGAGTGAAAGGATATTTAATATACTAAAAGACAGTGAGGACGAGGCGATATTTTCAAAGACCCTAGCCACCATCAGACTGGACGCACCCATGCAAGTGGATTTAGGTTGTCGGTGGCCAGACTGCGTTAATATAGATGAATATAAAAAGTTATGCGACAGTTATGATCTACGAACACTGCGAAGTCTTTTCGATAAAGACATGGATCAAGATAAAAAAAGTCAAAAAGCAAAAGAGTCTGACATGGATGATTTTGAGGCTACTTTAAATGGAAAAGAAAGAAACGGAAACGTTGATAGTAGAAACCTAGATAAAATAGAAAATCAAAATATGAGAGCCGTTTTGAATACTCATCAGTTAATCCAACTGCAAAACATGTGTATACTACTTAATAGTGAAAAGTTAAAACCGGGACTAGATGAGATAGTTACTGAGTACCTGATAGACACAGAGTCGTCTAAAACCTTTGAAGGACTAGAAGCATTTTTAATAAAAGAGTTAAAATCAAAAAACTTGTATGAGTATTATGAAAACATAGATAAGAAAATAGAACCGATAATAGACCATATGGAGTTGGCGGGTATACTAGTAGATCAAAAAGTACTAGCCGAGCAAAATGCATATCTAAAAGACGTGGTAGAAAAGTTAGAAAAAGAAATACATACATTGTGTGGGCGTGAGTTTTTAATATCCAGCCCAAAACAACTGGGAGAGGTGCTGTATGATGACCTAGGGCTAGGCACAAAAATAAAAAAGACAGCCACAGGAAAACGTAGTACTAACGTGGACCAGCTGAACAAAATGAAAGACGAGCATCCAGTAATAGAGAAGATATTATACTGGCGCGAAGTCAGCAAGTTATACGGTACATACATCGACCCTATGCCGCGGTATATACATGATGACGGACGACTACATCCTCATTTTGTGCAGGCAGGGTCAGCTACTGGACGTTTCTCTTGTGAAAACCCTAACATGCAAAACTTGCCAACCAAAACTGATCTAGGGCACGCGGTAAAGAAGATATTTGTAGCAAGTGAGGGTTATGTTTTGATGTCGCTGGACTATTCACAGATAGACCTGCGTGCAGCGGCTATACTATCGGCTGATAAAAAGTTGCTTGAGATATTTGAGAATAACATAGACGTACACACTGGTGTGGCAGCTCAAGTTTTGCATAAGAGTGAGAGTGAAGTCACTACAGAAGAGAGACGAAAAGCAAAGGCGATAAACTTTGGTATATTATACGGTATGGGTGTCAGCGCATTAAAAGAAGCCATGAATGCCGAGCGTGCCGAGGCGCAAGTTTTTTATGACACATACAAAGAGACATTTTCTGAGCTGATGACTTATCTTGAAAATGTAAAATCCAGCGCTATAAAAACTGGACGTACGTATACGCTACTAGGTAGACCTAGATATATACCTATGATACAGTCCCACATTCCATTCATACGTGCCCAGGGCGAGCGTATGGCCATTAACGCCCCCATACAGGGTACTAGTGCGGACATTATAAAGCTCGGTATGATAGATGTATACAATGACACAGAGCTGCAGAGCTATTTTAATGATGGTAGTTTGAAAATGCAATTGCAAATTCATGACGAGTTAGTGTTCGAAGTAAAAACTGGTATTGTAGAAAAAGTGGGCGCACGCATATCGTATATATTGACACAAGTACTAGAGAAAAGAAAAGCAGGCATTACGCAAAAACTGGTACCATTGAACGTATCACTAGGCACCGGTAAAAACATGGCTGAGGTGAAGTAGTTCCACTCTACATTAAGTAGAAACAGTAATATGTTATAATTACTATATGTTGATATTGCGTATCGGTACTGATATAAAAAAGAGGGTGGATAGTGATAAGAGTATCCCTCGTACTACAAACAATCTGTCTGGAGATGATCTAGTGGGTATACCACAGTTTTTAGCGGCTGATATTTTTGGTGATAAAAAAGTAGTCAGACTTGAGGATTGGCAAGATGCAGAGAATAGAGAAGTGGTATACAAATACTTAACAGACATAGAAAAAAGTGAAAACGTTTTTATAATAGACGAGTTAAGTGTCTTAGCACCTACAGCTACAAAACTTTCAAAATACGCAAAAAACTTTTTTGATTGTAGAGAAAAAGAAATAGATCATAATGCTTTTGAACTAGCTAAATACATAGTGTCACGGGATAAGAAAAATGCCTGGCTAGAACTGATGCGACTAAAAAACTTAAAAGTAAATGCTGTTGAGGTACAAAGTGTTCTAGCCTGGAAAGCAAAAAGTGTCGGCAATAGGGACATGATGTATCAGATGCTGATGGCAAGACACAGAGAATTTAACAGTGAAGGGAATATGTATGATGAAATGGAAAGGTATATATTAAAATTATAATCACTAGATAACTGAAAAGTTTTACAGTCTCTCACAAAATCTTTATCCTTCCTGCAACGGGTGGGTCCTACAATTTTATTCAAAACTATAAAACTTTTCAGCTCAGCTCAGACTTTTTCTTGCATTTTTCTGCTATACTATATTGTATGAAAGCAGGAAGATTTTTCTTATACTCGGTGGGTATATTTTGTGCCATGTGGTATGTCTGGTACATTGGCGGTGGTCCGATGCGCGCCACAAAAGCAAAACCGTTTATCACTCCAAATATAAAAGGCAGTGGGTTTATCTATAGCGATGTGTTTAAGTAAATCAGTTCTACTATAATTGTTTAATTCTCAGAAATATTACACGACTTTGTAGGTTCCTTACCACAAAAGTTATGTTTAATATTCTTAAGTATATCACACCTAATCTTATAGATTATTTTAATTTTTCTTAAAAAGTGATATAATTAAATTATATAAATAATTATGAACTACACAGATTTAGAAGATAGAGTAACTAGATTAGAGGAAGAAGTTAAACATAAACTAAGCTATTTAGATTTAATGGGATTTATTGGTGGGGTTATTATTATGGCTTGGATTATTAAACATTTCTTTTAAGATTCTCTTTAACTCTAACAAGGTTTGACTTCCTCTCTTTTGAAATTCTAAAGTTTTAAAATAAAGTTTTTTTATACTTCTAGCTTTCAATCTATCACGAAAGTCAGTGATGAGTTTTTTGTTTTTCTAAAATCCTTTGTTTATTTTTGGTGCCCCCAGCAGGATTCGAACCTGCGACCATCTGCTTAAAAGGCAGTTGCTCTACCAACTGAGCTATAGGGGCGTTGCTACATACTAGCACAAAAAACCCTTTTTGAAAAGCATATACACACGGCATGCATACTGTTTTGGTGTCCCAAATAGGAGCGAATTGGAACCAGTTAGTTATAGAGCTTATTGGTTGGCAAAGATTTGGGTTAGATTTAAAAGAGTCTTATAAAACAAAGGAAAGGTTATTAAATTAATATCCCTAATGTTATTAGAACTAGTATAAGATAAACATGTCAACACAAAAACAAGAATTAGCTTTAAATAAGATGGTGGAAAATGGTGGAATTGCAAGCTTAGCAATGATAGATGCAGGTTATTCTTCAAATACAGCAAAGACCCCGCAAAAATTAACAGAGAGCATTGGATTCTTAGAACTATGTGAAGAAAAAGGTCTAACAGATCAACTACTAGTCAATGCTTTAGTTGAAGATATTAAATGTAAGACAGGGAACAGAAAAGCAGAGCTTGAATTAGCGTTTAAGATAAAAGGGTATCTACAACCAAAAAGCGTTACTTTAAGTTTGCCTACAATACAAAGCAGTGTTAATGGATTGAGTCAAGAAAATAAACTAGAAATAGAGAAAGCTTTAGGTTATTTAAACCTATAAAGTATATAGTTTTTATGTTATAATTACAGTATAAAATTATGAAAAAAATTTTGACATTATTAACCTTAACTTTATTGTCATTTTCTTTTGTGTCTGCTCAAATAACATCTAATCTTTCAATTGGGTCAAAAGGTGAGCAAGTAAAAGAATTACAAAGATTTCTAAAAATAGATGAGACAGGAGTTTTTAACTCTAAAACGAAAACTGCTCTAATTATCTATCAGAAATTAAAT
>JAYSXQ010000035.1:0-5062 GCA_043717115.1 bacterium
GCACTTTTGTATTCTGTGTTATGAATTTCTTTCACTTTTCTCTCTTAACTATCTAGGCTATTTGTTGTTGAAGTTTTAGTTTTTAGTGGCTGTGTGTACCGTGAGAATCATCGTCTCTTTTTAAGTTCATGTATATAGCACGTCCCAGTACTATTAATACTCCAACCAATACTATAATAGCTAACCATTCTAGTATTGAATTTGGAAATATACTATCAGATACATTAGAATCTTTATCAGTTTTCACGTCATCTGTTACTTGAGCATTTGAAATGCTTGATATCACATAGCTAGTATTTTCCTCTTTTGTAGTATTACCGTCCTCATCTAGCAACTCGTATGATATATACACTGTTGCTATAACTGTCTTGCCTACTTGTACGTCTTTTCCTATTTGTACTGGTAGTAGTATGTCACCAGACTCTAAACTGTTAAGAGTTCCTAGGTCAATAGTCAGAGTACGATCAGATGAATTATAAGTACCGCGGCTCATATCTGTAAAGTTCATATCCTCTGATATAGTTACTTTGACTACAACATGAGTGAGCACTAAACGTGAGGTATTTTGATAGTGAACTTTGTAGCCACTAACTTGACCTTTGTTAAGAGTGTTCGTAGTTTTGTCTATGGTTACATTTACAAGTTTCTGACCTGTAGTTACATTCTCTTTGTTTCCAGTTACGTCTTGGCAGATTACCTGTTTCTTAACTACGGTTTTATGTTTAATGGTTGTTATCGGAGCAACAGGAGTGTATATAACACGACTACCTGTGGTTTTAAAACTCATAATCTCACCGCGATATATACCGTCTGCATTGCTCATAACTGCTCTACAGTAGTATGTAGTGTTTGGTGTCAGATCTGACAATGTATTACCAAATGCTGTAGAATTTTGATTACCAATAGCTGCTGAATTTGTAGTGTATCCTAGGTTCTGAGTTGTTCCGTACTCAAAATACCCAGTACTGTTAACGTTGTTTGCAATTATCGCAACACCATTACATCTAGCTGTAGTATTGGTAATTTGAGTCGGTGCAGTAGTTACTACCCTGTGTGCATTGTACACTGCATCACGTACATATACTGTTACACTATCACTCGAGCTCTGTCCATTACTGTTATAGCAAGTAATAGAGTAGGTTGTGGTATTGTATAAGTTACCGCTGTATTGTGATCCACTTGTGCCCACTGTTCCTGACCAGCCATTTGCTGTAGTACAGTAGTTAGCGTTTTGTGAAGTCCATGACAGAGTCACTCCTTGTCCTCTATTAACTGTGTATTGGCTAGCATTTAAGTTAACCGATACATAATTCTGATATGCTGGACAAGACTGTGTCTCTGGATAGCTTTGTCCGTTTGGACATATTCTATAGCAAGTACTACTCTCTGCTACTGTAGTTCCGTTTGAACATGTTTTCTGACATGTTTGATTAACTGGAACTGTCTGACCATTGATACATGTTCTGTATTGTGATGGACATACACTGTTTGTCGGTATAACTGATCCATCCCAACATGTTTGATTTTGTGTTGGACATACTTGATAGTAACTGACAGTGCTGCCGTTTGGACATAATCTAGTATCTGCTACACAACTTGAACCTGACAAGTGATATCCGATACCGCATGTTACAGGGTTAGCTGGTGGTGTTGTGTATATAGGTGCTGGAGCATAGGTGTTGTTAAAACTTCCATTCACACTATTATTAACATTGTTATAGGTATTAACGTTGTTACAGTTGTTTTGTCCTGCACAAGTGTTATTAGTATATGTACTAGCGTTATATGTAGTTGCTGGTGCGTATACGTTATTGTTATACCAGCTACTAGAATTATAGTTTGAGCTCGTGTTATTGCTATTTGTAGTAGTGATAGGAGCTATATGATTATAGGTAGGTGTGTTATATGTTGTAGCAGTATTTTGAGTTGGAGTATTCCAATTATAAATAGGTGTTACAGGTGTATTATGTGTTGGTGTTGTCCCATAATTATAAGTCGGGGTTGTGCCGTAGTTATAACTTGGTGTACTAGGTGCGGTCCAGTTGTATGTCGGTGTGGTAGCATATGTACTAGGAGCGGTATAACCATAAGACGGTGTGTATGTCGGTGTCGTAGCATATGTAGTAGGCGCATTGTAACCATAAGATGGTGTGTACGTTGATGGCGCATAAGACGATGGTGCGTATGACGGGCTAGAGCTATAGCTAGGACTAGATGAATACGTTGATGGTGCGTATGTGCTAGGTGTAGAAGAGTACGTTGATGGCGCATAATATGATCCATAATCTGATCCGTAACTTGATGGAGTAGAACAGTATGTACATCCGTAGTCTACGTAGTCAGTGCTAGGGTTTGTGTATGACCCATAGTCATAACTGTAGCTGGCGGGATCCTGAGACTCCCAACTAGAACCATAATTTGAAGTATTGCTGTATGTTGAATTACTACTGTTTGTAGAACAGTATGTACATCCGTAGTCTACGTAGTCAGTGCTAGGGTTTGTGTATGAACCATAGTCATAACTGTAGCTATCTGAATCATAATCCTCCCACTGCGCGTTAGCGTATTGTATCGCATCTATATTTGTATTGAATAAAAAGACGAATGCTAGTAATATACTTGTAAATTTTTTCATAAATTGTTTTTGTTTGTTTGTTTTAACCTTATAATTAACACCTATTTTTAGGTATATATATTATAGCATAATACTAGACAGTTTGTCAAGTATCTTATAATGTATTAACCCCATAGTTTAACTCTACAGTATTTCTTAGGTTTTTACAAGTATGACATAAAAATACCCACTTTTAGGTGGGTATGTTAATGATTTTATTTTGAGTCCGTCAAAAGTGACTCATGCGCTATTCTTGTGGAGCGCAATCTGGTAGGTTGAGATGTTTTACCACCTCCTGCCAGTTTTTCTTTGTGATGGCTTTATCTTCACGGCAGTCGTTGCTATGTTTCCAAGGCGAGAGACTTACCTTTAGTGGTTTATCACTCGTCGGTACAACACTTGCAAGACGTACTACGTTTTCGCCGGCCTTGTTTTTGAACTGGTCCAGCAATATACGTCCCTGAACGCTAGCGGTGCCATCGTTACGACGGATAATAAGAAATCCTTTTTCATGGGTCATGTCACCAAGCTTTGCAAGTTCACTTTTGCTGATTTCTTTTTTCCAGCGTATTTCGCACTGCGCACTCGGAATGTTTTGCATCCCCACTACATCAGTAACAGTAGGACGAACACCACCAACGCAGTCGTACGCACATCGCTTTCCAGAAACGTTACCATTACTAGACTGCCCCATGTTAACTTGCGGGCCTTGTGAGCCTGCGACATCGCCACGAGCTTGAGGAGGGGGAGGTACTGAAAAGTTACCATTACCCTCCCACTGATTAACAGTGGTAGTTAATACACGAGGATTAACTGTGAGGTGCTGGTCGATGTTCAATACATCTTCCTGCACTATACGACTAACTTGCCCTGGAATGCGACAAACCCTTTCACTACCTTCAACGACCCAGCCATTATTTGCGTCGCACCAGTCAACTTTTTTGCAACTTTCTACCCCAGAGCATTTCTGTCCTGCGGTGATAGTTGTGGTGCCTGGTTGATCTGAGAGTCGGGACACAACATCACGTGGTGGCAATGCGATCTTCACCTCATTACCGCAGTCAATGTCATAAAAAGTATTGTCTTTCATAATCGCAACAGTACGCTCTTGCGTAGTGCGGCAAACGATGAATTTACCACCTTTCATGTTTGTCTCCCATATTGTCCTAGAAGGGATTTTTGTGGTAGACATAACGTTACCCAACTTCATGTCGCGCGCATAACGACCAGTGTCATATGGTGCTACGTCATGTTTACAGTCTGGTATATTCTGTGCCATCGCTGTTAGAGAGCATGTCGCAAATACGCCAGCGATCAGGAAGTGAATGAATTTGTTCATTTCGATAACTCCTAAAAATTTAGTTTTCAAAAAAAAGTAACTATAACAAAATGTTCTATAGGAAAAACCTATAAAACACTTACACTATAACTACATCTATCTATAAGTATACACTATTTTAAGCTTTTGTCAATATGTTTTTATATATAAAAATACCCCCTCAATTTCTCGGGGGGTCTCTGTAACTTTTATATTAGCATTGGTCAGACCATTCTCTGATCCATCCACTTGGCAGTTTTATACACTTTTCAGCATTAATATTGCTACGAGGAGTCTCCGCTGATGCATTTGGTGAAACTGCAGTTGGTATCGTGATCGCTCCACCTCCGGCTGCAGGTGCGACTAGACCAGTGGTGGCTGATGCTGGTGTTGATGTTGCATTAGCTGGTGCTGGTGTCGCAGCTGCTGACGGTTTTGGTGTCGGCTGAACTACTGTAAATAGGGATAGTTCGGCTGGTACAGTAGTTGCTGGTGGCATTATCTGTGCTATTGGTGATACATATTGTGGTGTAGAGTTTCTACTACCATATCCGTAAAAAAAACTACACAGCAGGTAAATTACCAAAACCATAAAACCTACTGCCATACCTATCTGAACTGGTGTCCAACTCAACACTAACTTGTTTTCAATTTCCGCAGTGAGCGGAACTGAAACTGTTACTGCTGCCATGATTTTCTCCTTTCGAGAGATATTTAAAACATAATTAAAAAAGAACGTAAACTTAAACTATACTTACATTATACACGTTTTATAAAATATGTCAAGTAGTCTAAAAAGTGAGAGATAAGTATAAATACACAAATAAAAAACCAGCATGCGATTTACATCGTTATGCTGGTTTTGAGTTTTTCTTTTAGGTTTACATCTTTTTTAAGATATCGCATGCTTTATAGTTTTTTTGAGCACACGCCAGTTGCAAGTCTTGTTGTTGGCAAGCGTGGATAGTACGCTGAGTACCACCAGACTTGCAAGCAACTTCTTGCCCCCCGTTGTTTACAGATCCTGCATCTCGTGCCAGGCATTGCTCGCGAGTTCCAGTTCCACCAGACTTACAGTTGTATGTCTGGTTGTTGTTGGTCTGCCCAGGAACAAAATTGTTACTATTGTT
>JAYSXQ010000036.1:0-1644 GCA_043717115.1 bacterium
AGGTCTATACCGAGCTTAATTGAAAATAGTGACATATTTTTTAGATGTTATAACTTGTTAGACTTATTATATCATTTTGATATACTTAGTGCTAATGGCATCATTTACAACACAAAAAATACCAAAAGCAATACCAAAACTGATACACTGCTGTTGGTTTGGTAACGGTATAAAGGGAAAATTAATAGATGACTGCATGAAAAGCTGGGATTTAAAACTACCTGACTATGAGATAGTCGAGTGGAATGAAAGTAACTTTGATGTAAATGCTCACCCATACACTAAATGTGCAGTAGAAAATAAAAGATGGGCCTTCGTATCAGACTATGCCAGACTAAAGATACTATACGAACATGGTGGCATATACCTAGATACTGATATGTATGTGTTGAAAAGTTTTAATGATTTTATAGATACTAATTATGAATTGGTGTTAGGAAAAGAGGATAACATACACATCAGTGCTGGTATGATAGCAGCAACTCCACATCACCCCTACGTTTTAGATTTGCTTAATTATTATGATACTCAATACGAGTTCGTAACTATACCCCGCATATTAACCAAAGTCTATGAGGAAAATAAACATAATTATAATCAAAGTAAAATAAAAATATTTGAGTTCTTATATTTTTATCCTTTTTCTGCAAATGAGATTAAGAATTTTACAGTCAAAAATTTTACAGTCAATGATAAAAATGGGGCCGCAAATACAACAGCACCTACAGAAAGCTACGCTGTGCACATGTGGAATTACTCTTGGGGACACCCATTAGTAAAATTATCAAAAAAACTTCACCTACACTCACTGGCTCACACTGTTGCAAATGCACTTGGAATCACAAAATTGATAAAGAGAATATTTAAAGTGGTATAAAAAGTATATACATAAACATACATGCAAAACATAAATAGAGAAACACTTTTTACTATTATAACTCCAACATATAATAGACCGGACGCACTATTAAAATGCCTACGTAGTGTCATAGCGCAAAAACATACATACTGGCGTATAATTATAATTAACGACTCACCAGACTATAACTATAATGCTTTTGAAGAAAATGAAATGTTTAAGCTACATAGTAGTAATATAGTTTACATAAAAAACCAGAACAATATGGGGGTTAATTTTTCTAGAAATGTTGGATTGGACTATATTAATCAATATCCTTTTAGAGTAGAAAAAGGTGGCCTAGAAAATGAGAACGAGTATGCAGTATTTTTAGATGATGATGACTGGCTAGCACCTAATGCACTAGAGAAATTAAATAAAATATTAAAAAACATATCACAAAAAGAAAACTATAAGTGGCTGATAGCAAACAGGTCCCTACTTGACGGTACTTCTCTGTCACATATAGGAAAACAAAATAAAGATAAATGTATCAGTAGTTTTAATTGGGAGTTTTTACTTTTGCGTCAGTCTAGTGGGGACGTCACCCATGCTATAGAAAGAAGATTAGCCCTGAGCGCTAGGTTTTCAAAAAAAGTAAAACAGGGTGAGGAGTGGTTATACTTTTCACAATTAGACTCTAGTATTCACTATAAAAATATCAATACTACTGTCAGTCAAGGCTACGCAGAAAATGGACTGAATAGCTATATGACTATACAAGACAGAAAACAGAAAATTAAAAA
>JAYSXQ010000037.1:0-14221 GCA_043717115.1 bacterium
GCCCATTTGTTTTTTCTTATTTTTCAGTGTTTTTTGTTCCATCAGCATCTTTTATGAAAGTTCTGTTTATTTTTAGCTTTATTTGCTCGTCTTTCTTTCGCTCTTTTCTGTCTTTGGGACTTAGTTTTTGGTTTTGCATCTACTCCAACACCAGCTTGATATCGCATGCCATAAACACTGCGACCAGCGTACGGAAACATACCAGCAGATGCAGCCATTGCAGCAATAGCTGCAAAAATACCTCTATTGAAACTCATATACCCTCCTTTATTGAAAAAAGTTTAAAACGAAACCACTCTTTGTCTTGCATTACTATAACACAGGTATAAAAAAGTAGCAATATTACAAAATTACTTTTTCACCCACAAACTCTACGCCTTCTAGTTTTAATATTTCTATCTTTTTACTTTTACCGCCTCGATTATAATCACCGACCATACCGTCACTACGCACCACCCTATGACACGGAACAGTCTCATCGTAATTAGCCTTCATAAAGTTCCCAACTGCACGGCTCGCATTTCTATTACCAGCTTTTTCCGCTACAGACTTATAAGTCATCACATAACCTGTTTTTATCCCCCTTACAATATCTAATACTTTTTCTTTAAAAGTATTTTTATCTATTTTTTGATTTAAAACTTTTTTCATTTCTTAATTATATATTATTGATTACTGCCTACTTATTGTCTTTATAATTCCATATGTAGCGACTAGCAAGAGAGCGATACGGGGACCAATTGCCTGTGATTTTTAATATTTTATTCTCAAAGTCTTTTTGTTTCATGGCATTTATGTGACCTGAATTTGGTTGATACTTTTCTAATCTGTAAAGTTTTGTCACACCATTAATGAGCCCACCGTCCTTAATAGCAAATACGTCAGGTCTATCAAGAGTAAATATCAGTATCATCTCTACAGTCCATCTACCTACTCCCACTATCTGTGTTAACATCTCTATTATCTCCTCGTCACTCATACTATCAAAATCATGCTCATGTAAATTTTTATCTCTAAAAAATAGAGCAACGTTTTTAACATACCCACATTTTTGCCCTGACAGTCCTGCGGCTCGCAAATTTTCTGGCTTAATTTTTAATAACTGCTCACAAGTCGGCCACTTGTCATCGAAAACATTTTTGAATTTATTTTTAATACTCCTTGCTGCTGCTGTTGAGACTTGCTGACTGATTATCGATGACAGTAGTGACTCATACACGGACAAATCCGGCACTATTTTCTCAAGCTCTCCATGCAACACCTCCCCTAACTTTGGATCTACTTTTTTAAGATAATCAATTTCCTTTTGCATATAGCCTTAACTTTTATAACCGTCTTTGTATTCGACCCACTCTAAATACAGACCCTTTTCAAAGCCACCACGTTTTTCTTTTTTAATCTCTCGCATTTTTAAAACCTCTTCTAGACTTATGTCATTATGATAAAGTATCGCATCTATGACCTCGATGAGGTCACCAAGTTCCTCTTTCAAATGCATCTTGTCCTCTTCGTCATATGCCTCCATTACCTCCTTGGTCTCCTCATGAATCTTATCTTTCAGCTTTTCTAAAATCTGAACCTTGTCCAAATATTTATAGGATATATCATTATAAACTTCTCCATTCTTTTTATCTACATCCCAAATATCAACCATCTTGTCGCGCACTATCTTGTTGTATATTTTTCTGTTGGACATATACAAAGTATACTATTTTTGCACTTTATTTACCAACTAGCCAAATATATCCCTGACTTTTCTTTTTGTAGACTGAAAATGCTTGTTAAACTTTTCATTTTTAGAAAACTTAGATTCTAACCATTCATCAATAACTGGTATTTCTATTGAAAGTATCACTAGGCCAATCAAAATAGGTAAAACCCCCGGCAAAATAGGAAGGACGGTGCCCAATATGCCAGCACATATCAGCAGTATTGCTATAAAATAGTTAAAGGATGACTTAAGTTTTGCTCTCATATATATATGATAACATCAAAGTCAAAAATGTGTGACAAGTTGTTGCTATTTGTTTATTTTTATACTCTACTTACCGACCATATCCGAAATGACTTTTACCACGCCCTTGTCGAACATATCTGGCAATATGTTGTCGGTGCGCAAGTCAGTGACATAATCAGCTAAAGTCTCGCCTATTTTTACAAATGTTTCTAGCTCTATCTTTTTGTACGTTCCATTAAACTGGGCATCCAGCACCCCTCGCCAAAAACCTGGGAACACCAGCGAGTTGTTGATCTGATTTGCATAGTCACTGCGACCTGTGGCCACTATGAATGCCCCTGCCTCGTGTGCCAACTCTGGCATTATCTCAGGCAGAGGATTTGCTAAGCCAAATATTATAGATTTACTATTCATAGTTTTTATCATGTCGCCAGTCAAGACATTTGGTTTTGAAAGTCCTATAAATACATCCGCTCCAGATACGGCAGTAGCTAGATCTCCGGAAAGATTTTTAATATTTGAATTATGGAGTAGCTCTAGCTTTTCTTTATTTAGATCTTTATCATTTTTTTGACGAGACTCATTGATTATTCCTTTACTATCTACATAGATAATATTTTTAACTCCATAAGCATCGAATAGTCTCGCAGTTGCTACTCCTGCTGCACCCACACCAGACAACACCACTCGCACGTCCTCTTTTTTCTTGTCTGCTAATTTTATAGAGTTGATAAATGCCGCCAGAGTAACAGTTGCTGCACCCCATTGATCATCATGCATCACAGGTATGTCTAGCTCGTCACGAAGCCTCTCTTCTATTTCAAAACATTTTGGACTAGCAATGTCCTCGAGATTTATACCTCCAAATACTGGTGCGATATTTTTAATAATTTTAATTATCTCTTCTGTGTTCTGTGTTTCTATACAAATTGGAAATGCATCGACATCTGCAAATTCTTTTAGTATTGCAGCCTTACCCTCCATAACTGGTATACTTGCCGATGCTCCGAGATTACCCAACCCTAAAACAGCTGAACCATCTGTTATAATAGCGACCGTGTTTCTTTTTAGTGTATATAATCTGGTAGCATCTTGATTTTTATTTATTTTATTTTGCTCGTGTATCTCAGTACATACAGCTGCTACACCGGGGGTGTATGCGCGCGATAATGCCTCTCTATTATCTAGTTTTAATTTACTGACAGTCTCTAATTTCCCACCGTACTGTTTATGCAGCGCCAGCGCCTCTACATTATAATCGTGTTTTTGTTCTGTATTCTCTGTATTTTCTGTATTCATAGCTATATTATTGAATTATTTATGTGCCTTGTTTAACTTTACAAAAATCTTATGTGATATGTAACCAATGGTTACGCCTAAAACAACACCGCCGATAATATCAATCCAATAATGTAAACCAAAGTAAACACGCAAAGAGCCTACTATAAGTCCTAATACAAATAAAATTATCCCTAGTTTTTTGTTGTGAAAATACATCACTGTTGCCAGTGTAATGAAAAATGTCGTATGACCAGATGGGAACGAATATAGGGATTCATTTTTAAACAGTACGTCAGTCGCCACATTAGGGCGAGGTATTTTAAAAACACTCTTTAAAATACTAGAAACTCCCCAGCCAAAAACTGAGACCAGGCCAAAATAAAAACTCTCTATAAAAGCTAGTTTTTTATTTTCATGTTTATAAAAATAATAAACCAAAAATAGTGGTGTTAGGAAAATCAAGTATTTGGTTATCAGATAGTATATCTCTTGCATGTTCTATAATTTGTTTTTTATTTTAAAGAATGTTACAGACTATCCTCTTAGTATTATATTTTTAAATACACTGTAATAGTAAAAATACTCGAGAGCTATTTTCTCTACCGCTTCTTCTCTTGTTATTTTCCCTTCTTTGTACTCCATTAATGGGTCCCAAAAAACAGTACGCCCCACAGCAAAACCTATCACCCCATCTACATCTCTTCCAGCTTCTATCCACTGCACCACATGCTCTTTTGTTTCGTTTCTACCTAAAATTATAATTGCGACATGTTGCCTATTTTCTGCATTCCTTGCCTGCTCTACTACTGCCACATACTGTTTTTGCTCGTACAGTCCTTCTATTTTCCATACATCTGCCTCTATACCTGCGTCTTGCATCTCTTGCATCATCTGCACCAGATGTAAATACCTAAAATTATGATCAAAATCATCCTGTTCGCCGTGTAACTTTATCAGTGGCTCTATTAGTAATTCTATACCGTTTGCATGTACAAAATCACTCAGGTCTTTTAGACTTTTTAACTGCTCTGCATTATCACCACTGATGTCATATCTGACTAATGCTTTTGCATAGGTTGGCATGATATCTAGCAAATGTTTTTGATAGTCATCTCCATATTCAAACTCAAAATTATCGAGCCCTGACTTTTCAGTAGTCTGCATAGTCACCAACCCTTTTAACTTTGCATCACGCAGTATATCTAGTCCGTAAACCTCGTCAACTAGCACAGCACTAGACTCACGCGGGACACCTAGCTCTATAGCACGAAATATAGCATCATATATGATGTGTTTGTATTGGCTGACTATTTGTTTTTGTTCGTCTGTTAATACCTCAGGAAAACCTAACATCTTTTGTGCAAACCCTGCCCTGTGGTCAAATGGTAAGACGAACAAGTTTTTTTGTACTTTTATTGTTTCTTTCTGTGTATTTTCTTTTGTATCTTCTATCATGTAATTCAGTATAACATACTCACAACTGTTAATAAATATTTAAAAACTTGCACAATGCATTATATACTAGAGTATAATATGAACGACAACAATACAGATCTTAAATTAGACTTTTTAGGCATAGGTGATACGGTGGTGGACGCATTTATAAAAGTTACCAATGCTCATGTGACAGAAATAGCAGACCACACTAATCAGGAATTGTGTATGCCATTTGGCGCAAAGGTCGCATATGAAAGCGTAACTATCATACCTGCTGTTGGAAACTCAGCAAATGCTGCAGTAAGCGCTGCTAGACTAGGACTCAGATCCGGCATAGTTACGTTTTTAGGTAATGACGTAAATGGCAGAGAGTGCAAGTTTGGATTTGAAAATGAGAACGTGTCTACACAATACGTAGTTATGGAAACTGGTAAGATGACTAATTATCATTATGTTTTATGGTTTGGAGATGAGCGTACTATACTTATAAAACATGAAGCATTTAAAACCTATCTTCCTGGCATAGCAGAACCAAAATGGATATACCTGTCCTCTCTGGGTGAACACGCAAAGGACTTACATTTTGAATTAGCAGCGTATTTAGATGCTCATCCTGATGTTAAGTTAGCGTTTCAACCAGGAACATTTCAGATAAAAATGGGAGCCGTAGCACTAGCATCTATATATAAGAAAACTAACTTTTTCTGCTGTAACTTGGAAGAGTCGCAGAAAATACTCGGCACTGAACTACGAGACATATCTACACTACTTGCGGGTATAGAAAACCTTGGTCCAAAAATAATCTGTATTACTGATGGTAAAAATGGTGCCTATTTACGTTTTGAGGGGCAGAACTATTTTATGCCTATATATCCTGATGAAAAAGCACCATATGAGCGCACTGGCGCAGGAGACGCGTTCACAAGCAGTTTTACTGCTGCACTGATACTAGGATTGTCACCACTAGATGCTATACGATGGGCACCTATTAACAGCATGAATGTAGTTCAGTACATTGGGGCTCAAAAGGGTTTATTGTCGAGACCAGATATAGAGAGACTACTGGCTGCTGCACCAGCAGATTATGTAGCGGTAAAAATATAATCTACAGCCCTGATATTACTTTTCCATTGACTATCTCTACACTATCGATATTTCCATATTTATCATAAACAGATAATGTGACCTTGTTTTCATTTTCTTTTTCAATAAGCGCGTAACGATTCTCACCTGTGTTAAAGCAGTCTATCTCTCTATTATCGTATGACAATACTACAGACTTTGCAAAATATATATTATCTATAAAAATGTTTTTTACTGTTATGCCATGTTTTATAAACAACTCGTTAACATCTATGTCCTCAAAATGTATAGGTATGTACCCATTTGGGGATTCTAAGTATTGAAATAGTTTTAGATCAAACTTGCTATTTTCTTTTCTGGCCTCTTTTTTTGTTTTTTGTTTTTGAAAAAGTTCAGTTTCTATTTTTAGAGGTAGTACTTTTCTATCTGCGACATTTATATATGTATTATCTTTTCCAAACCAAAAATCACCATTAAAAAGTGATAGTGCTGACCGCGCTATAGCGTGAGATGTTTTTGTTTTTGTATGTTGCTGTTTTGTCATATTGTTTTTTATATTCTGTGTTTTGTACTTTATATTTTTTTATATATAAATTAAAAATAAGTATTAATATGTTGAACAGCTGTACGAACTATAGCCTGCGCATCTATACCGTACTCATGGTATAGCTCTGACACTGTTCCTGATTGTCCGTATCTGTCTTGGCTACCTAGCATGATCATGCGTGTCGGTTTGTGTTGTGCAAGTATCTCCGCAACTAACCCACCCAAACCTCCTGCTACTTGCCCCTCTTCTACTGTTATTATATTTGGAAAACTGGTTGCAAATTGTACTATTTGGGAATGCTCTATAGGTTTTATAGTATGAACATTTAACACACCTACTTGTATATTTGCATTATCTAGTTCTCTCGCTGCTAACAATACTTCATATAAAACAGGACCAGTTGCTATTATGCCTATTTTTTGAGCTGATTTACTTTTTGATACATAGACTATTTCTGCCTTTCCTATTTTTGGTACATAATTTTTTTCATACAGCATAGGTGACTTTTCTCTGGCAAGCCTCAAATACACCGGACCGTCTATTTGTGTAGATTGTTTCATTAGTGCGTATGCCTCTGTGGCGTCTGATGGCGACAGAACGGTGATATTAGGAAGCACACGCATAATAGTGATATCCTCTAACGCTTGATGTGTACCGCCGTCTGGCCCTACAGACAGTCCAGCGTGAGCACCTACAATTATCACTTTTTGATTGTTGTAGCATATAGTGGTGCGTATCTGTTCCCAGTTACGTCCTGGATTAAATGCTGCGTAACTTGCCATTACTGGCAGTAACCCCATTGCAGCCATACCACTAGCAACTCCTGCCATGTTTTGCTCTGCTATACCTATTTCTACAAATCTTTCCGGATATGCGTCTTTGAATTTTTGCATTTGCACACTTTCTGTTAAGTCTGCACACAAAGCCACTACGTTTTTATTTTCAGCACCTAACTCTAGTAGTGCACGACCAAAACCCTCACGCGTTGCAACATACTCTACATTTGAGTGTATTTTACCGTCTGACTCTGTTATCTGCGTGAATATATTTTTATTTATCATATAATATTAAGTTACATATAGATGCTATACACTGTCATTATGCAGTCTACCATACAGTGTCCGCATACCTTGTAACGCCTCTTCTGCCTCAGTAGCATTTGGAGCTTTACCGTGCCATCGATAGTCACCCTCTATTTTTGTATAGCCTTTTCCAGGTATAGTGTGTGCGATAATGATTGTAGGTTTTAGAGTATTTACTTTTGCAGCTTCGATACTAGCAACTATTTGTCTGATATCATGTCCATTTATCTCTATTACATTACAGTTAAAAGTTTCAAATTTGTGTGCTAGTGGCTCTAGCGGCATAATGACTTCTGTCTGACCGTCAATTTGAATATTATTTCTATCTATGATGGTTATGATATTGTACAAATTATTTTTACCCATTAACATTACTGCTTCCCATACATTGCCTTCGTTTAGCTCTCCGTCACCCATAAAACAGTAAAAATACTTTTTTATATTAACAGAATCTACTGTGATAATTCTATCGGCGAGCGCCATACCTACCGCCTGCGAAAGTCCAGAACCTAGTGGTCCACTACTAGTCTCAAGCATTGGTAAAAACTCACGGTGTGGATGGCCTTGTAATCTAGACCCAAATTTTCTTAAGGTTAATAGCTCTGATATGAGAAAATATCCGGTATGTGCCATAGCTGCATATAGCACTGGACATATATGACCGTTTGAAAGTATCACACGATCTCTATGTATCCATGATGGATTGCGTGGGTCGTGTTTTAGGATTTTAAAATAGAGCGTAGCAAAAACATCAACCATGCCTAGCGGCCCTGCTGTATGCCCACTACCGGCATGAGAAAGCATCTCTATAATAGACTCACGCATCTCTATTGCATACATTTCTATTTCTCTTACTTCAACATCAGTTATAGACATGTGTTTAGTATACTCTATAAATAAAAATATACGTCTATAAATACAGGTATCTATGTGGATTACATGTTATACATTTTTAAAGTTTTTTTAAGTTTCTAACAGTCTCTGTTGGGTTGTTACTTTTAAAAATAAAACTGCCAACTACAAATCTAGTTGCTCCGGCGTTTTTACACAGCGGTATAGTCTGATCATTCATAGACCCATCTATTTGTACTATCATATTTTCGTCTAGCCCTTTCACAAACTCTACATCATTTACAGTCTCTATTCTAAAAGGCTCACCTTGACGACCTATATGCTCTATGCCCATTATCTGTACATAATCCACTAACCCGCTTTTTACGGCTTGCTCTAAAACATTTTTATCGTTAGCAGATAATCCAAACGCTATATCGTATTTTCTAACCTGCGCACTCGCTATTTCTATATCATTAAGGTTTTCGATGTGACACACTATACGACTGGCACCCATTTCTTTTGCTAATTCTATGTATTTCAAGTAGTCTACAACCATCAGATCACATTCATATTCTGTATTTTGCCAATTTGGCATACCAGTTTCATTGATGGACTGTATAAAACTTTCACTAGGCATCCAAGTTTTTCTATTTGAAAACTGGCCATCACATATATCTATCTGTATGTATTTTGTACTACCAGACACTTGAACAACACAGTCTTCTATATCCTTAAAACTATTTTTGAGTATTGCTGGTATTATTTCTACTTTCATTTTTCTATTCACTTATGTCTATCTTACTTATTCTTCTCACATGTCTAGCATCACCAGAAAATACAGTATCTAGAAACATATCTACAGCCCGTAGGCACTCCTGACCATCTACAAATCTAGCACCAAAAGATATAGCGTTAGCGTCATTGTGTTCACGGCCAAGTTTTACTATATCCAAGTTAGTGCCATAGTACGTAGTACATCTGACACTTGCATACCTGTTCATAACTATTGCTTCGCCCTCACCTGAACCCCCAAAAACTATAGCTCTACTGTTTGTGTCATCACTTTCTTTTATATCATTTTGTAACTTTTGCGCTGCTATATGTGTATAATCTGTATAGTCATCGTCCTCGTTGTAAGCAGCATCTCCGCAATCAAAAACACTATAACCTTTTTCATTTAAGTGAGTTTTTACTTTTTCTTTTAGCTCATACCCTGCATGATCGCTGGCTATGTATATTGTGTTTGTGTTCATGTTTTTTATTTATTTTGTATTGTAGAGATTCCATTTACTGCATCATGCCAGAAACTTTTTAGGGCTGCAAATGGTGACTTGGTTGCTGTTTGAGGGTTTTCTAATTGATAATTCTTTATTTCTGGATCGTTATTCATATATTGATTATTATCTTTTCTATTATACTCAGTTTTGTTTTCAAAAGATTTTGAGTACGGCATCGGTGGTGTTATATCGTATAGTGTATATACATATATACATGCAAATACTCCTGTAAAAACTCCTGCCCATAATGCGCCATGAAAACGCTTTACTTGCTCGCTCTCCACCATAAGATAATTAATGTATGAGCGAAACATATTTTTATAACTCTTCGATGAGCACTATCTCTCCCTGTTTTTCTAATATGTCTTTCTTTTTTATAGTTAACTTATCTACTGACTGTAGAGACTCTACCCCTGACTCTTTTAAAAATATAGGCAGAGTTTGTTCTGTGTGGTCTATTGGTATTATAATTTTTGGCTCTAATCCTACAGCTATTTTGTGTGCATCATATGCGTTCAAGTTTTTACCATCTCCTGCTAGTGGTATAAACAGTATGTCCACCTCGTCTATTATCTCTTTGTGTTCTGAGGCTAGTACGTCCTGTATCTGGCCTATGTAGGCGATACGCATACCATCAAAATTAAATACAAAACTAGTAGTCATATAGTCAACTTTTTCACGATTCACTGGTGTTGAAAATGCATTTATAAAAATACCCGCTATCTCGTACTCACCAGCGCTCCTGATTGCAAATGGCTCCTTTGAACCGTGAGTTACATTGTCCACCCCGTCATAATCAGGATGCTCTAGTGGAATCAGCGCTATATCTGCTCCATATTTTGTCTGTCTAGCTTTTGAAGACTTTGATATAGGACCTAGAGCAATAGTGATATCACCTGTGACTAATTTTATAGACCCTTTACCGTGATAGGTTATTATCATATGTGTGTTTATTATACCATAAACATACATCTTACAAAAACTTGACTACAAATATCTAATACTGTATCATGTAAAACAGATATATACAAAGGAGTGCCAAATGGGAACAGTGACTAATATACGCACACATCCAAAAGTAACTGGTATTAATAATCATAAGCAGATACTCTTAATACCAGTAACACTGAACGATTAACTCAGTGCGCACTTATGTATACGCTGTGCTGATAGACGAAGAGAGTCGTTGTAGCATAGATCAAAAGTATGAGCATCGTAGAATGGGAGTAATGAGTGTTCATGTGAACTCTTTGACTGAAAACAATTTTGATTATAACCACTACCACATTTTAGTCAGAGCAAAAACACGTCTATCAAAATTATAAGACTGGTTCACATTAGAAAACAAAACGCGAAACCTTTAGGTTTCGCGTTTTTTATTTTGTTTTTAAATCTACTTTGTTTTTTCTATACTGATATAGTCTATGTCTGACAGTGCACCTATTGCCTGAGAGTTGTTTTTACATATATCAGTTGAGTTTCTGATTACTGCGTATTTTATATTTACAGTTGGAGTAAATGTTGACAGTAAACAGTAACCTTTTGTACTGTCTTTGTACCACGCATATATAGAATAAGTCCCTGCAAAATTATAATTGAGCGCCCTAAAGTTCATAGTAAAGTTATCACCTGGACTTTGTATACCTATTGGTGTCACTTCAAATGCGTCTATGCGTCTGGTGGCTATCTCTCCAAACACTCTATTAGAATTGGCTAGTGGCATAGGCACAGGAGTAAAGTCATCACAAGTCAGAGACTTTATTTTGGCTCTAGTATATCTACCTACTATACCGCTAGGAGTCAATCCATTTTCTTTTTGGAACTTTTTAACTGCAGCTAGTGTTCCCTGCCCAAAATAACCAGTAGGCTCGCTAGCTAGATAGCCTGCGTTGTTTAGATAATCCTGTAGATCGCTGACTTCGTTATTAGTATTTGCATCTCGTGAGCGTAATTTTAAGTTATACGTTAGGTCTAAACACTGTTGTCCGTTGTCTTCACCATCTCCAACATCTCCGATTGGAGGAGTGGTTCCTTTTAGATATAAAGTATTTTTCAAACCTACTTGGGTTGGATTTGTTGTTAAATCTTGATCAAACTTAACACTATCTAACTGAAAGTTGTACTGACTTTGTTTAAAGATTTCTTTTTCTGAGTTAGAAAAATTTTCTGTCTGTAAGTAAACTTCGTAAACGTTTCTAGCATTTGAGGTATTTAAAACTTTTGTGTTGTTTAAAAATAAACCAAAATCACAGTTAAATGCACCAAGAATAGTGTAGCAACCAGTTCTATTACTGAATGTCTCTACCCCATTTTGATCTTTTATTTTTAAATACATATTTTGAGAAAACTGTCTCTCATTACCAGGCATAAAAAAGTTTAATCTATAAACTGGAGTATTATCAGCCACACTAAATGTCATTAGCTGGTTTGATGATTTGTTTATATCTATTTCTTTCGGTTGTGAGCTGTAAAGGTTTATCAAACTAGTACTTGTCGCCACACCTCCACACGCACCTTCACTTACAAAACTCGCGCCGGCTTTTTGCATCTCGCATCTATTTGAATAGGTCGTTGGTGCTGGAGTCATTATTTTACATCCGAAAGCTAAACACGCTGGGATAATCTGTCCGCAGACTGGCGCGTAGTTAGAGGTACAAGTGGTAGTAGCTACACCACTACCGCTACTTGTAGTTATTTGAGAGTTGGTAGGATAATCAGTTAAAAGGTTTCCATTTAAACCTACAGCTCCTCCCAAGACATCACCCCAACTAAAAACACTTTTATCTCCAAAAGTAAAAGAAGTAGATTGAAGTACTACGGAAGAAGTCAAACCACTTACATTAGCATAAATACTAAACTTTTGAGCTCCTGAAGACGCCGAAATGATATATGGGACTATTGGGTTAAATTGTACATAAGGCTCTGAACTAATAAAGTTCACATTTGAATTAATTTTTACACCTGAGTTATCCCTAAGTTCAAAATTAGATAAAGAAAAATTTCCATTTTTAACTACCTTAATTGGAAAAGAACCAATTTTTATATCTCCAGAGTCAGCTTCTACAGTAAACTCCCCAATCTTAACAATTCCATTAACTAAACCAAGAGTGTTTAAAGTGTTAACTTTAATTATAGGCTTACCAGCAACCATAGTATAAGTTGGTAAAGCGCTATACATATAAGCTGTTTTTTGAGTATTATCTGCTGTAATATAAGATATAGTACTTGTACCTAAGGAGAAGTTCCCTCCGGAAACTCCTGTACAGCTTGAATAAGGAATAACGCAAGCAGGCTTAAAAGAAAACGTAAGACTTTTCCCAGCGTCATAGTTTAAACCGTAAATACTAGCACGGTCTCCTATAACAGCCACTGTTATATTCCCTAAAGTAACTGTGGTAGGTGCGGAGGCTGAACTGTAGAATCTAAAAAATACATCTCTTATTCTTGGAAAGACACCGTTGGTAATTGGGCTAATGGTTCCGTTTATTTTAAACTCTCTAATACCATCAGCTATAACATACTGAGAAACCCGTGAATCACTATACATCATAAAATCTGTAGTTGAAGATGTGCCACTACCTCCAGCTATCGGCAACTGAGGACCATTAAGTACTCCGTTTACTCCGACGTATGTAATAGGATCTGATATATTAAAAGCATATCCCTGAAAACTGACACCCACAGTCTGTCCAGCGTTATTGTTACCAACATCGACTCTTACAGATATTGTTTTGGAAACTCCATTTAAATTTACAAGACCGTTAATGTCACCAAAATTTATAGAACCATCATCTGCTACCATAGCCCCTCCGAGTAAAGTTGACCCTTCATACAGATATGCATTTGTTATCGCTGAGTTACTAGATACTCCAGTTCTTAATAATTTAACTTTTTTAATAATTCCTGTACCACTAAAAACAAAGTCTGCTATTTTTTGATTAGCTTGACCGCCTATCAAAACATAGTTTGGTTGCACATTAGCCAAACTTACCTGAACACCTGTTGTTGTGACAGCACTCTCACACGCCCCATTACTGATAAACGTAGCTCCAGCTGCGTTCATCTGACATATATTACTGTATGTCTCAGGAGCTGGTTGTGCACATGACTGAGAGATGCTTGTACAGCTATTCTTTGGGTAGGCACAAACTGGAGAGTAGTCTGTGGTACAGACTGGCGGTTGAGATACCATGTCTACAACATAACCTGAGGTTGCTGGCGTTGTGCCCATCGGACCAAAACACTCTAATGTATATTGACCAGGGCCGTTTGCAAGAGTTATAGCTCCAGACATATTTTCAGCAGAGCTACTTTGCGAAGTTAGGCGTTGCTGAGCATATAAGACATCAGATCCAGCTATCTTGCCGTTATTATCATAGTCAAATTGTGTATTTAAGTTTGAAATAGGTAAACCTAATTGTGTCTGTGTGTCGTAAACAAATTTTTGATTGTAACCCTCTTTTATTTTTACCGAGTTCATACCTGCAGTTTTAAAACTTATTCTATACCCTGTTGAGTTGGTACACATATAACTGTTTGATGTCATTCCTGCGACAGGGTTAGTGAAACTAGAGACTTGTGCAAAGCTAGATACTGTAAATATAGAGACAATAGCAGTTGTTAATAATAGACTTTTTATAATTTTGCTTATAATTTTTGGTAGTTTTTGCATATACTATATAGTATAGCACTATGTCAATATAAAACAATTAGTTACTAGAGA
>JAYSXQ010000038.1:0-14043 GCA_043717115.1 bacterium
CTTCTATTATTCTTTCTTCTTTTATTCATTCTAATTGCATAAGGTTTTTTCCTTTTCTTTTAGAGAATACTCCTAATACTACTACATTTTTGATACTTTTGCAACTAATGGAGTGTTTAAAACTTCTACTGTTTCTTGTTGTTTAAGTCTCTAAATACAAAGAATCCTAAACCTCCTATCGCTCCTACTGCGAGCAGTATACCAACCCATGGTACCCAAGAGTTTTTCTCTGTAAACCTAGACTCTTCCTTATCACACACATCCCCTATTTTATCGCTATCAGCGTCAGACTGTCCAGCGTTTGGATCATTTGGACAGTTATCTAGGCTATTTATAACACCGTCTCTGTCATAGTCATCACATGCATCCCCTCTACCGTTTCCGTCCAGGTCTTTCTGGTCAGTGTTTTTAGTATTTGTACAATTATCCATCTGGTCCGGTACACCATCGGCATCACTGTCTATGGGTTTATAAGTAGAGTTGTCTTTTACAGTTAAAGTTCCATTGTATCTTATAATGCCCTTATTGTCATACAAATTAGGCTGTTCACCTTTTGATATATTTACGTAATTTTCTGGATTAAAGTAAAGTTGATACTCGTTGTTAGGCTTTGCTAAAAATCGTAAAGTTTTTTTACTGTCGAGATTAGTATTATCATTAAAGCTTATTTCATTTATAACTAATGGCTGTGAGTACTCTAATTCTACTGTAAAGTCACTGGAATTGACTACTGGAAAGTATAAATTATCTGTATATCTGGTTTTGTTTAGTGCTATTGCTTCTACATTATTACTATTGATGTACTTTATGGTTATATAGTTTGGCCAAGCCACATTGTTATCAAGTGACAGATACATGTGTGTAGTTTTTATCTTTGTATCACCTGTTTGTATATTTAATTTTAAGATATTGCTTTGCCCTTCGACTACGTCGAATCTACTACTAGTTGTATAGTTATTATCAGTTAAATTATAAAGTTTCTGATTAGATCTACTGCTCCCTGGTGCCTCTACTACATTAAAAACTGGAGTTTTTATGTTACTGTTAGCCATAACTAAACTTGGTATAAAAGTTTTCTCTGTGTTGTTATATATTTCGTATTGACTACTGTTAAGTAAATCAGAAATATCTAGCTCATAAACTGTTGGTATCTTAACTTCTACTCCAGGTAAAGAGATCTGGTTTCTAAATTTTGAAATAATCACATCTATATTATCTATCGCATAGACAGAAAATATTAATCCAGAAAACACTACTGCAGATAATATTATTTTTATATTTTTCATATTTGTTTTTAAACTCTGTTAATTAGTTATTATTCTTTAACTCTGTAATTTAATTTTTATTCTTTAATAAAAATGCACTTGATAACAAAACTATACCTATAACCACAAATCCTATAATTCTAAACACAGGGTCAGCAGCTATAAGTATAGTAACTAGCCACAAAACAGTTAGTCCTATCAATAACATACCTGAGGTTTTTATAGATTTTCTGTCAGTATTTTTACCATATACATACATAACAACACCGATGATTGCGTATATTATAAGTGCTACAGTGTAACCTGCTTCGCCAAAAGCAACCTGACACAGTCCCCATATAATAGCTAGAACGAGAAGTGAACACACACCTAACACTAGGGTTTGTTTAGCATTTATTTCTTTTTCTAATTCTGAATTATTTAACTTTCTTGCTTCTGTTTTAAAATAAAAAGCAGTTAGAGTGCTAATAATTATAAATAATAACACCACAGCATAATCAGGCAATAAACTAGTTGTATCTTGTGCTAAATTATTACTATAATTATTATAATAAGCGTTATAATTATAGTTATTGACACTATTTCTAAGTATATTAGTAACACTGTTCATTAATAAAAGCACTGGGCCAGCAAATAGCAAACTTAAATTACTGGATAGTCTTAAGTTTTTAGTGAACATATATGATACTAATGCGAGCACTGCAACCTCTATCGTATATGCTGCAGCTAGCGCTTTTGTATTGTCACCGCATAGCAAAAATGTAACGTATGCTAGTAATGCTATAGCAACTCCAGAGTATACGAAAAATGGCATATTCTGTTTTGTGATTTTATATATAACAAATCCTCCAACACTAAACACTAATGCGATAAGCGTCAGCACTAATGCATGCCACTCTGGCGATATGATAACAATCACAAATGTAGTTAACATACTCACATTCAATATAGCGGACCATATATCTGATGTTATATTTAGTTTTGTCTCTTGATTTGTATCTTGTGTCTCAGAGCGTAATCTGGAGATTTGAACTATAGATATAGTATTTGTGATAAAGAACACAATCGCGAACACAAAAGCAAACACTAATGCTGCATTTTCATAAATACCAAAACCTGAGATAACACCAGCAGCAGAGTACATACATACTCCTATCAGCGACAGAAGTGTCAGTATACGCCAGCCTCTTAGTGCAACTACCCATATAGTACTCAGAACTACAATTAGTAAATATATATAAAGTCCTAGATAATTGTTGTTACCTGTTGATAATATAGCTGGTACTAATAATGCTAATACTAATGTGCACACGGAGAGAGATTTTCTACTATATATGACAGATACCGCTGCAGTGATAGCCAGCGCTGCAAGCATTATAATCATAAGTACAATTGGCTCAGTAATAACCATTTTTATCTTCATAAAATACGTAGTTAACATGACCAGTCCAGTACCCAAGAGCATAAATATACTTCCCTGTCCTACAAAACTTTTCATACGTATAAAACCAAAAACCATAATCGATACCCCGAACAGCAAACCAAGTGTTGATACCCCGCTATTTGTCAGGTACTGATTCTGATATGCAAAATATAGCGCCCACACAAAACCTATAAGTATCAAAAATACACCTAGTTTCATTATCCAGTTGTCTTTTAGCCAAGTTACAAATGGACTAGGTGTATCATCTACATAATCATTATTGTTATAATGGTCCCCAACTGCTGAGTTTTGGTTTTGTGTGCTATCTGACACGTTTTCTGTTTTTGTTTCTAGAGTATTAATATATGATTGGGACTGACTCGTAGACTTATCTGTATCTGGTTTTAAACCTAGAGCTATTGCGGCAACGTCCAACTTGTCGGCTAGTATTTGCGCTTTGTTTTGTGCAGAATTAGCTTTACTAATTGCAATTGCTGATAATATGATCGCGATTATTGAGAGAATTTCCATAGATTTATAATTATACTAAAAGTATAGCACAGTCTAGAATAATAAAAACCAGCACTGTTGCTGGTTTTTCTGTTTTTTGTTTTCGTTTATTTTCCAACTAGTTTTGCTAGTAATTTATCGAACAGAAAATCTACCACTTGGGCGATGATGAATTTGTTAACGTTTTCTGGTTTTAAAGTAAAGTACGCGTATAACTTTTCAGCGCGTGAAGCATATTGACTTTCACTGTCTTTTTGAGCTGCGTACTCGCTTTCTAAAACTTGTTTTGCTTGAAACTTTATATGGTCCAGACTATCTAGTTGTATCTTATTAATTTCAAAATACCCATTATCAAAACCATACAGTATGGCCAACATGTCCGTAGCTATCTCGCTGGCCTTGTCTGGGTGATCATGTGAATGCAGCATGGCATGTGCCAACTCGTGAGCCATGTACATTACTATCACAATCAGACTAGAACTTTTGAGTGTGTCAGTAGTTACTGTTACATTAAAAGTAAAGTTTTTAAATGCCTCACTTTTTGGGTCCGGTATTTTATCTGGTATTTCTATCCAAGCCGCCGAAATACCTCGTCCATTGTCAGACGGTATAGTCGTAGGAGACTCATGAACTACTATATTACAAGTTAATTTATAATGATCCTTGATTCTGTTGGCTATCGTCTGCAAACCAACAACATTTGTATGATCAAAAGTTTCCACAACATTTAAGTCGAAACTTTTATGCTCTACACCAAAAAAACTTTTCAGTCTTTCGCCCACTTTGTCTATGTATTCTTTTCGAAACGTTTTTAGTGGTGGCATCACTATATGAGACTTGTATTTGTTGTAAAGCACAGCGAGTACACCAGAACCAATAAGCCCAATTATCAAGTATATGATATTTCTACCCATTTTCTGTCTCCTTTATTATTTATGAGTCTTGTGTTTATATGTCTACGTCTAATCTAACACATATATAATGGTTTGTCTACTTTGCGTATCTGCCTTCGTTTTTTACAAAAGCTTCTTTTGATGGGTACTTGTACACGTAACCGTACTTTTTAGTTAACTTGCTGCCATCCACCGCTATCGGGTATGAGTAGCCCTTCCACGACCCTTCGGATGTCGGTATGCGTCCGCGCGTAGCATGCCAGAAAAAGAAAAACGCTAGCCTAGCCATCCATGGATATATAGTAAGTGTCTTTTTACCTACAGCGCGTGCCATGTCTGGACCCAGTACGCAGTGACCGGGTGGTGATATGTTGAAGACTTCATAAGCTGGAGTATTTTGTGGCTCTACGTTTTCAAATGATAATTTTGCAACTATGTCTGCTACATCGTCCTCATGTATGTATTGACGTAACCACTTTGACGTAACTGGTACAAACGAAGTCATAAGTGACACTATGTTGTTTACAAATGACGTCCCTTTTAGGGTACCCGATAGTGCAGACTGTAGCCCGAAACGTACACGCCCCACTCTTCCCCTCGGACCAGTTATGGCTGCTGGGCGTACTAAAAATACTTGTACTCTGTTTTTGACTTCTGTACTCAGGTTGGCATATTTCTTTTCTAAATGCTCCTCAGTCCATTTTTTCTCTTCAGCATATAAATATTTTGTCTTTCTAAACTTTTCAGACTCTGTATAAAAATGTTTCGTAGTGTTGTCAGCAAACGCACCGTAGCTAGCTACTGTTGAAAAGTGTATCAGTTTTTTTACACCACTAGCATTAAAAGCAAAGTCAAAAACTCTATCTGACCCATCTATATTCCACTTGTATGACAGTGGTCTGTTGCCATATATCTCGCGTATCTGCCAGGCTGTGTGTACAACTATATCTGGACTATACTTTGAAACTTTCTCTTCCCAGCCAGCATCGCTCATGTCATGTTTTATATATACTAGCCTATTTTTGTATTGCTCACTTTTAAGCAAGTCTATCATTATGTCTTTTGGGTCTTCTTTATCTAAAGTTATAACCATATTAACATCATCACGTTTTAAAAACTGATCACAAAGCATCGCTCCTACATACCCCGCTCCTCCTGTTATAAAAATGTTATGTTTTGTGTTCATGCTTTAATATTTAATTAGTATAGCACAAAATCAAAATACAAAATCTAAGACTACATCCCCTCCTGACTAAGTACGGTTTTTATGGTGCGAAGTATTATCATCATATCTAAAAATACTCCTCTGTTACGCACATAATATAGATCATACTGTAGTCGCTCGATAGTTTCCTGCATAGTTTGTGGAGGTTTTGACATCTGCGTCTGTGCCCAGCCAGATAGACCAGGAGTAACAGAATAACGTATCATGTAGTACGGTATCTCTTGCTTTATTTTCTGAGCTAGATCTATCATGTCAGTACGAGGACCGACCAGAGACAGGTCGCCACGTAGTACTGAGAGTATTTGAGGGAACTCGTCTATACGTGTTTTGCGTAAGAAGTACCCTATACTAGTGACTTTGTTTTTACTTTCACCTAGCCAGACACCATTGTCAGAATGCGTCATACTGCGATACTTTTTTATGATTATTTCTTTTCCATATCTACCTATACGTTTTTGATATATAAATACCGGGCCACCATCCTCATGTTTTATCTTATAGGCTACCCACGGATGTAATAATGATAAAACTGCCAGTACGGGTAGAGAGATAATCACATCTAGTACTCTCTTTGTAAACTCATAGACTTTTGTATCTAGTGAGACTTGCTCAAAAAACCAAAAATAACCTACAGCTGATAGTGGCATTTTTCTAAATACGTATTGATATAAACTTCTCATGTCGTAAAGTTTTACTCCATGCATACCTAGTGCGTATATGTGCGGTAGTAGCATTACTACTTTTTCATTTTTAATATCCGCAACTATCATCTCTACTCTATTATGATGCAGTGTCGCCAGCAACACCGCTTTTGGGTCTTTGTCTATGTCAAACATGGAAACTTGCATGTGACTCACGAACTCTATACCATAATCGTTTATGGCTATATGGTCTCGTAGTTCTACACCCTCCAGACTGTCATCCAGTAATAGAGCTCTAGTTTTTCTGTGTGTTTTTAATATCTTATCTGCTAGAACTCGCCACAAAACAGTTAATATAAAAAGAGTCGAGGCCTGCATCAGTAGTACAACCTTTGGTGTATAGTTACTCGGTAGTAAATAGAAAAAAGTAATACCGAAAAGTATATAAGCAATTACAATATATGAAAGTAACTTTATGCGGCGAACCTTTAGCATGAACTGTGGGAAATCATATAGTCCAGCCACATACACAGAAATAATAAAGAAGAAATAAATAACTACAAAACGAGGCAAATGAGCTAGAAAATAATCATTCGTAAATATGTCCGGTCTGCGTATATATAATGCTATATATAGAGCCGCAAAAAACAGAGCAGAATCAACGATCCATAGCAATAGCTTTTTTGAAAATACACCTCGCATAGTCATGTTGTAAATGCTACACTATAATACAAAACTATGCAAGTAGAGCCACAAAACGCAACAAAAAAAGTAAATATGTTGTACTTGATAACTAAGTCTAATTTTGGTGGAGCTCAAAAGTATGTTTTTGACTTGGCGACTTCAGAGATAGTAAAAGACAATTACAACATAGCGGTTGTTTTAGGTGGAAATGGAGAATTAAAAGATAGGCTTGATAGTATGCATATAGATACTATAAATATACAATCACTTTCAAACTCTCTAAACCCTTTTAAGTTGCTGACACAGATAGTAGAAATAAGAAAAGTTTTAAAAATAAAGTCCCCAAATATACTACATATCAACAGTAGTATGGCAGCACTAGCTGGAGTTTTTGCAGTACTAAGTATTAATATTTTAAGAGAGAAAGACACTAAAATAAAAGTAGTGTTCACTGCACACGGCTGGCCTTTTAACGAAAACAGAAATGTGTTTGAAAAAGTTTTGTTAAAGTTTTTAATATGCTTTATAGTATATGTGTCTGATAGAACTATATGTGTTTCAAATAAAACAAAGTCTGAGCTACCAAGAATTATACAAAAAAAATGTGTAGTTATATATAATGGAATAGAGGAGGCAAGCAAAAATAAAGACAAGCATAAAATAATAAACAGAGAGAAATATGATATTGATACTGTCCACCTAGTGTCAGTAGGTGAATTACACTATGTAAAGGGTCACGATATGGTTATAGAGGCGCTAGAAAATTTAAAAAGAGGAGTAGAAAATAAAAATATACACTATCATATACTAGGTGAAGGATCATATAGGCAAGAACTAGAAAGTCTCATAAAGAAACTAGAAATGCAAAACAAAGTTACGTTACACGGTTATATAAAAAATGCGCGTGAGTACATAGACCAAGCAGATATTTTTATAATGCCAAGTCGTAGCGAGGCACTTGGTTTTGCACTACTAGAAGGCTATGCATCAGGTATACCAGTCATCGCTACTAGTGTAGGTGGTATGCCAGAAATAGTAGAAAATTACGCTTACGGAGAGTTAACATCAGCAAATACTAATAACATATACATCTCATTGGTAAAAGTTTTAGAAAACTTGGAGGATTATAAAACTGTTGCAAAAAACGAAAACCAAATACCCTTAATATTCACAAAAAAACATATGATAGAGGAAACATTACGAGTTTACAGTGTATTACTCCACTCCTAAGAACTCATTTTTATATGATCTTTTACCTTGTGACCTGTGTAAATAACCAGAGGCTACAAACCCTAATGCCATAGACTCGGCCAGATAATGTGAGCCGCCATATGACATAAACGGTAGAGGTATACCCGTAACTGGAAGCACGCCCAAGTTCATACCGACATTGATAGTAATATGTATAAAAAACCAGGCAAAAACGCCACTTGCGAGTAATGTAGAAAAGTTATCCCTAGCATTAAAACTAGCATACAATATACGCATACACATCAGCAGCAGTAACGATAGCACTATACACACTCCTACAAAACCCCACTCCTCAGCAAAACCTGCAAATATAAAATCCGTCTCATGTTCTGGTAAAAAGTTAAGTCTCGACTGTGTACCAAACCCCACGCCCTTACCTAACACACCTCCACTGCCTATAGCGATTTGTGACTGATAGACATTATAACCACTACCGCGTATGTCACGTAACGGATCTAAAAAGTTCAGAAGTCTATCTTTTTGATAAGGCTTAAATACGCTAGTCCATAACACCACAACAGTAACTATCCCTATTGCCGTCATCATCAGAAAATGCTTTCGGGACAAGCCACTAACTAGTACCATCACAAACCAAATACCAAACAGTACCATAGCCGACCCAAAGTCTGGTTGTAGCAGCACTAGAACTGACGGTATGGCTGTGTACACAAAACTAATAATCAAATGCCTCATATGCTGTATTTCTATGTGACGCTTTGAGAAATACTTTGCCAGTAGCATGATAAGCACTATCTTTGCAAAGTCTACCGGCTGCAAGGATATACCACCAAAAGACAACCATGCCTTTGCACCATTTACAAATCTCCCCAGCACTAGAGTTGAGGCAAGTAGCAAGTTAATTAACACATAAAATAACATCACCACTTTTGTACTTTTTAAAAAAGAAAAGTCTATACTACTCATAAAAATAAATATAGAAACTCCTATCAATACCCAAAGACTTTGATGCGATAGGTACACATCCCCAAGCGATAGACTAGACATAGTCAATATGCCAAAAATACTAACCGGCAAAACACATATCAGAAACCACCAGTCTATGTGTATTCTTTTCTTTTTATCTAACATGTTTTATGTTTAAATGCTACTGTACGTACAGCATGCTTTTAGCTATTATCTGTACTTTTGTAATTTTTGTATTTATGTTGCTTTGTAGTAGTGAATAAAAGTCTGCTGTTTTATCTGGATATAGACCTGGAACAACTGTGCTAAAAAAATCTACCACGTTACCCAGAGTGTCGTATAGTAAAACTGTTACGTTTATATTTTCTAAAACCCGGTCTTTATAACTACTAGCATATGTCACATGTATCCTGTCTGTGTCAGACACTTTGTCCATTGTAAAGTCACGTAGTGATACGACATATGACCCGTAACTGTGATACATCTGATATGCACCTAGATCTGCTATGACTTTTGTGACGTTTTTGTACTCATGAGTATCTAGTATAATGGGTATGATATGTCCCGTGCTAGCTGTTACATTTATTGCTAAATTATCTATAATGATTCCATCTTGTCCGTATAACTTAACAGAGAGAGGTAGAGTCTTTGGTGCTGCGTATTGATTATCGTTTTGTACTAGTATCAAAGTTTGATTATTACCATTTGCACGCTCATATGATTTTACAAGTGTCACAGAAAGTGGCTGATACTGATCGATACACAATAATGAACATGATCCACCGCAGTCTATACCCATTTCACTTCCATTTTTAATATTATCTGTACAGGTGATTGCTGGAAATAGAGTATCTCGAAACACATAAGTGAAAAAAAATGTCACTACTAGTAACGCACTCAATATGTAAAATATTCTTCTGTATACAGACCATTTTATAAAATATCCCCCTATTTGCATGCGTGTAGTATATCATAAAAAACAGACCACTTTGGTGATCTGTTGTCACTCACCTTTTGGTGAGTTTATGCTGCTTTTTTAAATGGCAGTACGTTTTTTGGGAATTTGCTTTCTACTTTCGCCTTGATGCCATAAGCGGCAGCGAACGCGTGTACGAACTTGTGCAGCGCATCCGTTGCTTCCCAAACTTCTTGCTGAATGGCTGGATTGTTTGGGAGTTTTGACTTTGCAAGCAAGTGCATTTTCAAGAAAGTTTTCCCGTCAATTACCTTGCCGTGCAGCGGTGACTTCTGATGTGTTGCGATGACTCTTAAGACACTTTGTGAAGAGTCTTTCAGGTCCGATTCCAAACTTACAAGTACATATGCGGTATCGCTACCGATGTTGTACTCACCACGTTTAGACCCAGAGATCGCCATCGCTGCGTCACGTCCTATTTTTGTACGAGCCAATATGGCTGCTACTTGTGCAGCACGGGCTTCGTCAACCTGTTTAGCTTTTTGAAGAGCATAACTAGCGACAAGTTTTTCGTGTTGTTGTTCGCCGTAGGCTTTGCGTTGCGCGATGATTGCCCGCTCATCCAGAAATGGACGAATTGCAGAAAAGATCTCGTGCCACTTGCATTCAATGTAATGGTCCTGATGCTTGATCTTGTCTACATAACTGGTCATATCCTGTGACATCAAGTAGTACAAAGGCATACCGAGTCCGTACTCGTTCAAACGCACTGACGGAACTTCTCCCTTAAACAGAAAAACTTCGCAGTTAACGTCTCGCTTGCCATGTGGGTCCTTGATACAGTACAGACCTGCTGTACCTTTCAAGAACTCAGCATGGTCGTCGTTGCGCTTATTGATCGCAATGGATGCGTTTTTGATGACAGAGTGATGATGATGTTTCTTTTTTAATTCGCGGCCTTTTTGTCCACCGTCGCCGCCTTTACCAGACTCGCCGATACCTGACTTCTTGCTTTTTGACATGATTATCTCCAAAAAATTATACTGATTTCAATGAATTGTTCTGACCGGTTTTCTAGATTTAGATCACCTATCAGCCTGTATATAGTATACACTTTTTATACAAAATGTCAATAGTAACTTAATAATCAAAAACCTTAAAATACTAGGCTTTTCTGATGATACTCGCACCGAGTTCAGCCAGGCGGCCGTCAATGTTTTCATACCCCCTGTCTATTTGCTCTATGTTTTGTATAGTACTAGACCCTGTTGCAGACAGTGCTGCTATTAAAACTGCCATACCTGCACGTATATCCGGCGAGGCTATACATGCACCCACGAGGTTTTTAGTTCTATTTAGTCCTACTACTACCGCACGATGCGGATCGCAAAGGATAATCTGTGCACCCATTTTTTGCAAACTATCTACAAAATGTAACCTGGACTCAAACATTCTCTGATGTATCATTACAGTGCCTTTTGCTTGTATGGCAGTAGTTAATATGATACTCATAACGTCCGGTGATACCATTGGCCATGGCTGATCGTATATAACTGGTATGTTACCACTATCGCCATCCTTTACAACATAGCAGCTGTTATCATGCATGACTATGTCATCACCTTCTATACTAAAATTAACCCCTATTTTTCTAAATGGTGTCAGGGTGTTACCCAACATATCAACTCGTGCATTTTTAATAGTGATCAGTGAATTAGTAATAGCAGCTAGCCCTACAAGGGACGCCACCTCTAAAAAGTCTGGTAATATAGTATGCTCTATTACTTTTTTATCTACTCTATTTACGTATGATGTAAGACTATTAATTTTTATTAAATTTGTCCCTGCGCCATCTATTTGAAATCCTAGACTTTGTATGTATTTACACAGTTGTTGTATATACGGCTCACACGCTGCATTATAAATAGTAGTAACACCAATTGCACCTGTTGATGCCATTATGATATTAGCTGTACCTGTAACCGATGCCTCGTCGAGTGTGAAGTGTGAAGGTTTTATTTTCTTAGCATTTGCATAAACTGTACCAGTTACCTTGTCTACTTTGTACTGTATACCTAGTTCCCGTAGTCCGAGCAGATGTGTGTCGATGGGTCTCTTGCCTATTTTATCTCCTCCTGGTTTTGGTACTGCACATTCTCCATATCGCGCTAACACTGGGCCGAGTAATGTGAGTGATCCACGAAGTTTTTTTGATGCTTCTACAAAATCACTTGATAAGAAGTATTCTTTTTTTAATTTTGTATTATCTATAGAAACAGACTTACAGAAGTGACTTGTTGTAGTTTCTTTATCTTGTCCTTCTATAGTCAATTTTGTTTTTCTTGGTGAAAAAAGATCTATCCATTTTACTTTAGATCCAGCTTCTGACAATAGCGCTAGCAAGTTTCTAACATCCAGTATGTCGGGAACGTTATGTATAATAGTCACACCATCGTACAGCACACTCGCTGGTATGATTTGTAGGGCTTCATTTTTAGCACCCTGTGGAGTGATTTTCCCTATTAACTTTTTACCCCCCATTATCTGAAACTTTGCCATATACATATGAGTATACACTAGTGTGCTACGTCTATCAAAATCACAAATTCTCCTCTTATTTTATCTACGTTTTCTTTAAAATATTTATAGACTTCTGCCGCTGTACCGCGTACCAACTGTTCGTGCATTTTTGTCAGCTCACGAGCTACTATTACTTGTTTTTGTATATCTTTTTTTTCCATAGCACTCGACAGAGACTCTAGAAACTTTTCTACTCTGTGTACACTCTCATAAACTACAGATATATACTCATGCGTAACTATGTTTTTAACTAATGTCTCGCGACCTTTTTTATGTGGCACAAAACCAAAAAATGTAAATTGATTACCCACAAATCCACTCACCGACAATGCCGCCACTAATGCACTAGCTCCAGGAATAGTTTCTATAACACAGTCAGGTAAAGTATCTCGTACTTTTTGTATTAAAAGTACTCCGGGGTCAGATATAGCAGGAGTACCCGCATCACTTATCAGTGACACGTGACCACCGTCCTCTAAAACACTCATGATTTTGTCCGCGTGAGACAGGCGAGAGTTCGCAAAATACACAGTAGTTGGGGTTTCTATGCCATAATGCTTAAGCAGCCTTTGTGCGTCACTAGTGTTTTCGCAAGCAATGAGATCAGATTCTTTTAATGTTCGTATCGCACGTAGTGTTATATCCTCCAAGTTCCCAATAGGTGTAGCTACTATAGAAAGTCTACTATTTTTTTCTAGATCAGAATTATTATTAATATCTTTTTGCATTATATATTAGTTTAATTTGAGACAGTTTGTGCGATACTAGTCTGTGTGATAATAGCCTCTTGCACATTTTGAATTCTATTCACCTCATCAGCAACAAAACTTTGATTACTCCTATTTATCGCATGAGCAAACACCACCATCACCGCCGCCTGCCAAGGTATGAAAGAGAATTGGTACAGATCTTCGCCCAATAAAACCAAACATGTCGGAATAAGTGTCGTAATAATTACTAACAACAGAGACTCTAGCATATTTAGTTTGGTTACAAAAAAATTAAAAGCAAAAAGAATAAATACCCCTCCGACAAAACCCATAGAAGTAAAAATTGTTATTTGCTCTTTACCTAAGACATTTAAAGATGAAAACATAAAACTAATTGTAAAGCTTAGTGTACAAAAAACTATCCACAAAAAACTTTGAATGAAAGACTTTTGCTGTCTAAGAAAAATTAAGAAATATATGTAAGACACTAGCCCGAATAATAAACCTGAAGAATAAGGTATATATCCTTCATAATTAAAAAATTTTACTAAATTAGAAGTCTGTGAGGCTTCCCATGAAAAAGAACCGTACGAAGCCAAACCAGATAATGCACCAACAATGAAACTTGTCACATACCAGTATTTGCTTAAAATTTTCATATAGATATTATATCATTATTGTACAGATTTGTAATGAGACTTGTCGCGCCAGACAGTGTAAACAAAATACGTTGATATAGGCAGGAAGTTTATAAATGGTATGGCTTCTAATATTATCCTTAAAAATAAGTTACGGGATAAACTACCGCTTGCTTTTGATTTTAAGTCTTTAACGTGTGTAGTCTTTTCACTACCGCCGAGATAAGAAACAGCCCAAGTGTACAAGTATGCGTCTCCTATTAAACTTACTATATATCCGATAGGAAACCAAAACTCTACAACGTCTAAAATAATAGCTAATATAAACTGCAATACCGGCATAGATTTAATATGATCTTTTATCAAGTGCGCAAACCAAGATT
>JAYSXQ010000039.1:0-1565 GCA_043717115.1 bacterium
TCTCATTGTCTACTGTGCCATTCTCTGGATTAACTGCTATGTGAAAACATACATCATCATGATCTACAAATACAAAAGTCTCGCTGGTAAATGTAATCAGTCTTAATTTATAGTATGCACGCAGAAAATATATACCTATGTGTTTGTATAAAAAGTACAACGTGCAAAAAGCCCACTTAGGCAATACGTTTTTAATTTTAAATTTTATCTCGTTAGTAGTCATGGATTAGTGTTCAGCTAGTATTCGTAGTTTTGCTTCCAACCATTATAACTCGCGCGAGTGATAAGTGCCACCCTTTTAAAAAAAGTCCTATTAGGTCCAACTTTTAAAAGTGCATACAGAAAAAGTAATTTTGTCCATAATATAACGTTTATAAAGAGAGAGATAATTGCTATTCCTTTTGCATATTTTCTAGATATTAACACGGCGTTACGTATACGAAAATATACTTTTAAGTCAGAAGTAGAAGCTAAAAATAGTCCTGTCAGGTGTGAGTTATCTGAAAAACTATTATCTACATCATCTATTAAAACATCTTTACATGAGTAAAAAACATACCCAGCGTCTGCCATATTCCAAGAGTATTCTATATCGTCACCATATACAAAAAGTTTCTCATCTGGTAATTTTGTTTCTATTATTGCACTTATAGACGCAAATGTTCCCCCATATGCCAAAGACTCTACTGGTAGTAATGGGTACGAGTATTTTTCTTTGAAAAATACTCGTACTATCTTTGCAACTATTTTCTGCAAAGATAGTACGTTATAAAAAGTTTTTTTGTTTTTAAATTTTAAAACTGAACTAGAACTAAAAATAGAATCATTGCTTCCAAGTCTGTATCTATTACCTCCCAATACAACATGACTACTATCTAAAAACATTTTTTGTATATTGAAAAACTTATCTACCGCACCATCTTGTGGAACATTATCGTCATCAAGAATAAAAACATAATCGACATTCAAATTTCTAATTGTTTCTAGTCCCTGTTTAAAACCACCCGCTGAACCTAAGTTTTTCTCATTTGTAATTATGTGAATATTTTTTTTAGATGCTTTTTTATAATCTGATATATTAGAATTAGACTTTGAAGCATTATCAACTATAACTATGTCAGTTATGTACACATCTTTTTCCAGAGCCTCTAAAACTTGTGATAAGTAAATCCACCTGTCCGCATAGGTTACTATTAACGCTGCAACATTTTTCATACACATTATAATAGCACTTTTTTACCCCATTGTCTTTACCACTTCTACCATGGTGACTATGTCGGAAACACTACATCCACGAGACAGGTCCATATACGGTTTTTGTAGTCCTTGAACCACTGGCCCTATGGCCCTGTAGCCACCCATACGCTCGGCTATTTTATATGCTATATTTCCAGCAGATAAAGTAGGGAAAATGAAAACATTTGCGTCCCCCTGTATAACACTATCTTTTGATTTTATCTCAGAAATGCTAGGTACAAACGCAGCATCGAACTGTAGCTCACCGTCTATTATCAATTCAGGATTTATATTTTTAATTTTTATTAGTGCCTCTTTAACTTTTTCTG
>JAYSXQ010000040.1:0-36126 GCA_043717115.1 bacterium
ACTACACATTCTCATTCACCAGCGGTCTCACTTCATCTACTATAAAAGTCTTTTCACCATTACGACTGGAAACTTTTCCTTTTATTATTACTGTCGCATCTAGCTTTATATTATTTTTAATTTTCTCATATGTTTTTGGAAACACTGCCATCTCGATGATACCAGTATAATCACGCACATGTATGAGTGCCATATAGTCTCCCTTTTTGGTTTTAGTTATTTTTAATTTTTCTATATAAGCAGCTATCGCTAACTCCTTGTCGTCATCACTACCACGTATAGTATCTATGTTAATACCACGCTCTTCCATTTTCTCACGCCACGGATCAAGAGGAAAACCAGAAACATAAAGTCCCAGTAACTCCTTTTCCCATTCTAGTTTTTGTGTTTTAGATGCAGGTGTTTTAGCTGCTAATCTAAACTCTGGAGCAGTTATAATACTGAACATAGACTCTTGCGAGCTGTTATCCTTAACTACTGATTTGTGATACTCTAGTATGCTCTCTATGTTGTGTATTATGCTATTACGTTCAGCTAGTTCGTCTAGCGCCCCACACATAGCTAAGGCCTCGATGGACTTTTTATTTAAGTTTTTATGAGTGATACGCATTAAAAAGTTTTCAAAACTTGTGTATGGTCCATTTTTATTTCTTTCATTTATAATAGCATCTGATATATCAACACCTAGATTTTTAATAGTATATAGTCCAAAACGTATCTCCTCTACACCAGCAATATTTTTAACTATTTCAAAACTACCAGCTGAATGGTTGATGTCAGGTGGAAGCACAGTGATGTTCATACGCTGACACTCTGAGACTATTTCGGATATCTTATCTACATCTCCTGATTCGTGTGAGAGTATGGCAGTCATGTAGGCGTACGGGTAGTTGGCCTTCATATAGCTAGTCTGATATGCGACTAGTCCGTAACTAGCAGCATGAGCCTTGTTAAAACCATACGCTGCAAAAGGTTCAATACGATGCCATAGTTCATTGGCTATTGACTTGCTCAGTCCATGCTCTACAAATCCCTTTAGTAATTTATCCTTTTGCTCGGCCATTTCTGCCGGTATTTTCTTTCCCATTGCCTTGCGCAGCTTGTCAGCCTCCAGCCAGCTGTAACCAGCCAGATGTATAGCTGAGAGCATCACATCGTCCTGGTATACGATAACACCAAATGATTGATCCAGTATGTCTTCGAGTCTCGGATCTAAAAATTCTACCAGTTTTGGATTGTGTTTTCTTTTTATATATTCGGGTATCATTTCTAGTGGTCCTGGGCGATACAGTGCCACCATAGCGTTGATGTCAAAAATTGTTGTCGGTTTTAGTTCTTTTAAAAACCTGGTCATACCACTACCATTTAATTGAAACAGTCCTACAGTCTCGCCACGCGCCAGCATGGCAAAAGTCTTCTCGTCGTCACGCGGTATCTCATCTATGTCTATACTGACACCGTATTTTTCTTTTACTGTTTCTATGGCTGTTGCTAATATGGAAAGATTTCTTATGCCTAAAAAGTCGAACTTTAGTAGTCCTGCATCCTCGATAGTGTACATGTCATATTGAGTGATCAGTTTTCCTTCACCTTTTGGGTCATATTGTATAGGTGAGAACTCCCATATGGGAGCAGGGGATATAACTGTACCTGCGGCATGTACTGACACATGCCTAACACAACCTTCGACATTTTTTGCCATGTCTAGTATCATTTGTGTCTCACGATCCGTATCATACATTTCTTTTAATTCTGGCACTTCTTCTAATGCCGTATCTATATAAACTGGAAAACCTTGGCGTGGCGGTGGTATCATCCGGGATATTCTATCGCCCACTATGTATGGAAACTTCATAGCACGTGCTACGTCGCGCACTGCGCCACGTGCCATCATAGTACCAAAAGTCCCTATTTGCGCTACATTGTCCATGCCGTATTTATTGCGGGCATAGTTGATAACGTCGTCACGCCTATCATCTGCATAGTCCATATCAATGTCTGGGGCCGATGGACGTTCTGGATTTAAAAACCTCTCAAAAGGTAGTTTGTACTCGAGTGGGTTACAAGCAGTAATGCGTAGTAGATAAGTAACCAGTGAACCCGCAACCGATCCACGGATATTTGTAAGTATACCGTTCTCACGAGAAAACCGCAGCAAATCGTGCACCACTAAAAAGTACGGAGAGTAACCTTTGTTTTTGATAACCTCTAGTTCATATTCTAGTCTTTTTATCAGCACCTCTGTCCTTTCAAGTTTTCTGTCTTCTATGCCTGCATACGCTAGTACATACAGATCATTATCGTATCCGTTTTTAGTTTCTATGTTCGGGAACACCCATTTACCTAGTTCTATTTCAAAGTTTATACTATCGGCTATTTTATGTGTGTTGACTATTGCATCTGGCACGTCAGAAAACATTTTCTCTGCATCACTTGGTGAGGTAAATGAAAAGTCAGCATTTTGAAAAAAGTTTTTATAGTACTCCTGTGAGTCTATTTCTCCCTGTACAGCAATTAATGTTTTATGTGCAGCTTTGTCACCTGTCGATATGTAGTGCACATTACTAGTTGCAACTAGTGGTGTGTTAACTTGCCGAGCGAACTCTATAGAGTTCGCTCGCATCTCCACCCCATAGTCCATGTAGGTGTGATTAGTTATTTCTATATAATAGTCATCACCAAAAATGTTTTTATATTTTTCATATACGTTTTTTGCTTTCTCTATGTCATTTTTATTTACATTTTTTTGTAGCGCTTGACCTAATTCTCCCCATGGTCCACCACTGAGGGCTATGATGTCAGTATGTAGTTTAGTCTTAGTGCTGTTTGAAAATATATTAAAATCATCTAGTGTTAAGAACGGATGAGTATTGTGTATATTTTTTGTATTAGCAATACTTACCAACTGCATCAAGTTTTGATACCCAGTAAAACTTTTTGCTATCAGTACTAATGAATAGTCTTTTTCATGAGAACGTATTTTTACTTCACAGCCGATTATTGGCTTTATACCGTTTTTTTTACACTCTTTTACAAACTCTATCGCTCCATACATGTTGTTGTTGTCTGTCAAAGCCATCGCACCCATTCCAAAACCTTTTGCTGTTTTCACCAGTTTGTCTATTTTCGGTAGGGCAGTTAATAGTGAATAGTGGCTGTGTACTCGCAGATGTATCATGGTTACATTATAACATAATTTTAGAACCCGTTTTCATTATATATTTTTAGGTGTTATAATTAAAATATGGAAAAAGTTCACAGCCCATGTTTAGAATTAAATTGCTCACATTGTTGCGATCCTGTAAAAATAGAAAGTAGAAGGTCTTTTGATATGGAATTACCAAAAGATAAAGAAGGTAAAGATATTTGGATAAAAAGGCAAGAAGTTTTAAAACCAGAAAATAATCCAGAAGTTAGTATTACTACTTACGATTGTAAAAACTTTGATATTGTTACTGGACTTTGTCTTGATCATGAAAATAGGCCTAATATTTGTCGCAACACAACATGTATAACAGATGAAACTGGAGATCTAGTTGCGCAACAAAAGAAAATGGCTAATGAAAAGTTTATAAAAATTATACCTATAATGCCAAAGATGATGTAATATGCAAGATACAAAACAAGACACAATACTAGTGCTCTGTGGTGGGGGTGGTAGTGAACATGAGGTGTCGTTACGCAGTGCTCAAAATGTATATGATGCTCTGGAGAGAGTTATAAGTATTGAAAATATTAAATACGACAGTAAATACAAGAGTAAGTATGATAATTTAAAACTAGAAAAAATAGAGTTTTCAAACATACAAGAAATAGAAAACAAAATAGAATACATAAAACAAAATGTAAAATTAGTTTTCATAATTGTACACGGCATGAATGGAGAAGATGGAAAACTGCAGAAAATATTTGATGAAAAACATATACAGTATGTAGGGTCTGGTGTAAAGTGTATGGAGTTAACGATAAACAAAATAAAGACTCAAAAAGTTTTACAAGAAAATGGTATAAAAGTTCCAAAATCTTTGATTGTTACTAAAGAGGAATATTCAAAAGACTGTCAAAAAGACTATTCAAAAGAAAATTTAAAAGAAAAACTTTCTGGGTTTAACTTTCCAATAATTATAAAGCCAAACACTGACGGTTCTAGTGTATCGTTGTATAAAATTACAGAAGAAAATAAAAATGAAGATAATCAAAAGTATATAGAAATAGAAAACATTTTAGAAAAAGAATTTACTGAAAAGAGTAGAACAGAAATGCTAGTACAGGAGTTCGTAACTGGCAGAGAATTCACTTGTGGTGTAGTTTCTGTAAATAAAATAGAAACAGCACTGGAACCAACAGAGATAATACTGACCAAGACAGAGGTGTTTGACTATGAAGCAAAATATAAAGTTGGTGGCTGTAACGAGGTAACTCCAGCAGACATATCAATAGAACTTAAAAATCAAATACAGCAATTAGTATTACGAGTACACAGTATATGTAAATGTAGAGACATATCTAGAACAGATATGATATTAGACCAGAACGATGAGTTAGTGGTGCTAGAAATTAACACCATACCTGGTATTACCAGTACTAGTTTTATACCAGCACAATTAGCTGCTTCTGGACTGAGTATGGAGAGGTTGGTTGCTGGTATGTTGGAGAAATATGTAAAATAAGATCTAGCATGGTGTACATTTACATATAACAAAAAGTATGTTAGTATGTGAATATGAAATACGAGAAAAGTGGAAAATACGAAAAAAAGTCTGGAAGCAAGTCATCTGGAAGAACGTCATACGGTAGACCAGACGCTATGCGTACAGGAAGGAGGATAACATCAACTACGAAAACTTTTGCAAAGTCTGTTGGTGGTGCTAAAAAAAGCACAGCTAAAAGTGTCGCAGGTGCACCGAGTGTTTTAGAGCAAACACAAAACGACTCTTTTTGTGTTTTTGGTATAAACGCAGTTACCGAAGCCATAGAAACCAATCCACAGAAAATAGAAAAGTTATACATACAAACAGGCAAGAAAAACTTTTCTGCTGAAAAGTACAAGACAGTACTTTCTAAAAATAAAATAGCATTACAAATGGTAGATGAGAGAAAGATCACAAGTCTAGTGGGTCCAGTTAATCATCAGGGTGTAGTCGTGTTGATGCGTGATTTTGAATATGTAGAAATGGATGAGTTTTTGAAAAGCCTAAAAATAGAAAACAATCCATGCCTAGTGTTGCTAGACGAGATAGAGGATACACACAATGTAGGGGCCATAATACGCAGCGCGGTAGCTGCTGGTGTGTCGGGTATAATTATACCTAAACATCGCGGGGCACCTATCAACGGTACAGTGTACAAAACGTCAGCTGGGCTAGTAGGAAAAGTTCCAATAATAAAAGTCACTAATATAAATACAGCAATAGAAAAGTTAAAAGCAAAACATATATGGGTAGTAGGACTAGATGGCGAGAATACTTCAAAATCTTCAAATGATAGTACGAGAAGCGATATGTGCAAAAGCGACATGTGGAAGACAGACCTAAAAATGCCAATGTGTGTAGTGGTTGGGAATGAGGGTGAGGGGGTGAGAGAGAAAACAAAGGAACACTGTGACTATCTGGTCAGTATAGCTATGGATACACGTGCCGAGTCATTGAACGCTTCAGTTTCGGCAGCACTACTAATGTACGAGTGGAAAAGACAGAACAGTTAATATAGAATATTCCGCATTTTTTTGTTATACTAGTATGTATATGAATATACATATACATCATCATGATTTAGAAATGACTGACGCGTTGCGTCAGTATGCACTAGAAAAAATAGGGCAAGTGGAAAAGTACATGCATTCGAAAGAGGGCGCTGATCTAGATGTGTCTGTGGGTAAAATTAGCAAGCATCATAAACACGGAGATCATTATAATGTAAAAGTTAATTTAAAATTTGGATCACGTAGAGTACACATAGACGTTATAAACTCGGACGTATATGCAGCAATAGACGAAGCAAAAGATAAACTGATAAGTGACGTTACTGAGGATAAGGACAAGAGGGTAAGCATGTTTAGAAAAATTGCAAGAGGAGTTAAGTCTGCACTCAAAAGACAGAAAAATTAGAAATTAGAAAATAAAAAGTATGCAAGAAAAAAACCCTAAAACAATTAATATAATTATCGGTATAGTCATATTCGCTATAGCTGGAGCAATGATATACGTTTTAAATAGTGAGCCAAAAATAAAAGAGGATAATTTACAAATGGACACGTTAAATATAAATAATCAAAATACAAATAGTGTAAATGCAACCACAACTAATAGTACGACTAATAGCACAAGCACAGCCACAACTACCAATTCAACAACAACAGAAAATATAAAACAGAATACAAAAACTATGCAAGACCAAAAATACAAAACAGTTACATTAAAAACAAGTAAGGGAGATATCACTATCGAGCTTTTTAATGACAGCGCGCCACTAACTACGGCAAACTTTGCAAAATTAGTTGCATCAAAGTTCTATGACGGAGTAAAGTTCCACCGCGTTATAGCAGGGTTCATGATACAAACTGGTGACCCACTTTCAAAAGACGATGCTAAAAAAGCCTACTGGGGTACAGGTGGTCCTGGCTATCAATTCGCTGATGAGTTAACAGGTAATGAGACTTATGAGCAGGGTACTGTTGCTATGGCTAACAGTGGAGCTAATACCAACGGCTCACAATTTTTTATTGTTACTGCCAATATGCGTGCGACCTTACCTCCTAAATACACTGTATTTGGTCGTGTTACTAAGGGTATGGATGTAGCGCTTGCAATTGAAAAAGTTAACACTAATCCACAGAACGATCAGCCGATAGTTGATGTGACTATTAATTCTGCTACAGGCAAGTAGAAGAGAAAAGTAGTCTAGTGTAAAAATAGCAAATATAAACATAAAAAAGTTTTACAAATAAAAAAGCCTACAATGTGTAGACTTTTTTGCTATATTAAAAAGGTTAACCTTTTCCGTATCCGCGAGTTTTTTTAAACACAACTTGGGGACCCAAGTTGACGGTTGCAGAGATTTTTGACACAGAATTACCGATGATCTGTGCGAGTCGTAAAGGACTTTCTCCTTTATAAACTGGTTGCGACATTAGGTCGCATACAGTCGTAGGATCGCGCCCCACAGTCGGTAGAATGTAGCACTCGTAAGTGAACACCGCCTCCTCTGTTACGAAGTAAGAGTCTAAAAATACTTTCTTCCCCTTTTTTTGCTCAAAGAATATTATGCTTGCCGTAGACCCTTTTTTATAAGGATCGGTTGTGATATTAATCATTTGCCCACTCTCGAGAGGTGTCGTAAACGACAACTCTTCTTCTCCTGTGACGACCAGCAGGTCGTCACAGGCTTGGGTGAATGGTATCACTCGGCCATCTTGGCACTGTTTTGCTTCCATATGAGACAATACAGGCGAGGAACTCTCAGCATTGACAGCAGTCGCTGAAAATAGACCTACAAAAACTGTAGCCATCGAGATTGAAAAAAACTTCATTGTAATATCCTTTGATTACTACTAGAGACAACACGTCCTAGTCCTGTAAAGACTATAACATATTGTATATACTATGTCAAGCACTAATTTTTGTGATGTACCCATGCTTAAAGTCTAGCCAGCTCATCTGATCTTTCCCTTCTGGTGTCAGAGTAACTATGAGTGTATCTAAATTATCTGCATTTAGGTTAATTTTATTTATTTTTATACGTAAAGTTTTATCTAGATGTGTGTGAAAGAAAAATACTCCAGGCCACGGTGTCAATGCACGGTATTTGTTTTTAATAGTGTTTATTTTTTCTATTAGCATCTCATCGTTGTCGGTATCGCTTGGTAAAAATACTTCACCTTGAGACTTTTCTATGAACTTACAAATGGTAGCTTTTGTGTGGTCTTGGTCTTGTAGTTTTAAACTTCCGTCCATATAGTGAGGGATTATCTGTACTAGTAGTTCACCGCCAATTTGACCACAGACTTTTTCAAGTGAGCCATTGGTGTCAGTGTTTTGTATGTGAACTTTTTGTTTTACTAGTATAGGCCCATGATCCATTCCTGCGTCTAATTGTATAATGCTGACTGCAGTTTCTGTGAGGCCATCAAGTAGTGCTGACTGTATAGGTGATGGTCCACGATATAGCGGTAGATTAGACGGATGCACATTTATAAAACCACGCTCTGGGACTTGTAACAGGTACTCTGGTATTATCTTTCCATAACTTGCAACTATTGCTAGGTCGTAATTTTCAAGTAGTGGAGAAGTGTCATCCAACGCTCCTAATTTTAAAGTTTCCGGTTGATATACTGCTATGTTTTTAGACTCACACCAAGTTTTTATAATTGGAGGAGTTAACACTTGATGTCTACCTATTTGCGAATCTGGTTTTGTAACTACTGTTTTTGGTATGATGCCAGATACATATAGTGTGTATAAAACACTTTCTGCCAGTGGTCCTGTACCAAAAAATATTATTTTCTTTTCTCCCAGTTTTTCTTGTATCTTTTCTTTTAATTTGTCTTTCATATATTTTAAATACTTAATAGTTTTCTTTTGGGTGATCAGGATCATCACGAAAATCAAAACCATGGTCAGTAAATAGCACACCGTCCAAATGGTCTATCTCATGCTGTATGATGTGCGCCACTAGTCCACCTGCACCATAACTAAACACGTTTCCATGCTCATCATATGCTTTTACAGTGACGTTCGTTGCGCGCCAAGTGTTTCCGTATATACCACGCACAGACAAACACCCCTCGTCTTTTATCTCTTGTTTATTAGAAGTTTTTGTAATTGTAGGGTTTATAAAAACAGAAGGTCTCCACATAGCGTCATTTTTATAGCCTCTAGTTTCGTCTATGACAAATATCCTTTTATTTATGCCGATCTGTGGCGCAGCTAGTGCCACACCGTCGGACTCACGGTGGGCTATTTCTTTCATTTGAAATATCATCTTCTTTAGCTCTTCAGATCCAAATTCACTTTTTGATACAGGTGCCGATATGGCGCGTAGTATAGTGTCTCCCTCCTTGGTATGTGTTTGTACTAGCTTATACATGTTGACATTTTAGCATACATTAAACACCTTTTAAAGAGTCTTATTTTAAAGTCTAAAAAGAAACTCTGGATTAACTTGCAAGTTATATGTATTGAGGTTTAGTCTACACATGTCACGCAGAACATTATCAGTTTCCCAAGTTTTTGAGTCTACAAATGCTATGGTCCTATATATTTTCTGTATACGTATAGTATAGTGTGTGTAATGCGTCAAAAAAGTCGGGGTTTTAATCTCAAACTCTGTATCGTATGTGATCACTGTAGTATATGGTGGTAAGTGCATTTGCTTTCTAGTACAAAGCTCATTTTCTAATGCTTCGCGTACAGACTTTTGGGTTATAAAGTCAAAAACTTTTTCTTTGTTTCTGGTCTGTAGTATGAGAGGGTACTTTATAGAATCCTTTATTTTCTCTTCCAGATTATGTATTATATAAAAAACATGTGCGTCCATGTTGTACTCTGGTATTGCAAATAGAGAATCTATACTTATAATTGCCATCAAGTCTATATCATTTGCTAATGGTAGCAACAACTCAGTTCCTATCAGAATGCTAGTTTTTTCTTTCGAAGACTCTAAAAACATATTGTATATTTTTATTGCTGATTTTTTAGTTTTAGCATGTTCTGTGTCTAATACAAAAACCGGAGTGTTTGGATACAGTTTTTGTATTTCATTTTTCAGCCCATTAGTACCTATACCTAGTGTCTCCATACGCCAGCTACCACACTTAACGCATAGCAATTCTTTTTCTTTATTTACAGTCTCATGAGTTTTACAATTTTGGCACACGTAGCTTCTTTCTTCTGTTCCATTTTTATTTACAATATAAAGTACCAGCGGGCGTTCACAAGTTACACATTTTTTTATCTCACCACAGTCAGCGCAGACGCTAGTTGTGTGTGACCCTTTTCTTTGTGTATATAGTAATATTTTTCTACCTGTCTCTTCTTTATCTACTCCAGCCCCATCTTTTATTAGTCTCTGTATATTTTTATTTAACTCTCTAGATATGTATATATTTTTCTCTTTTTTATCTTCAGTATTCATTTTTATTATGTTCACAGACACTTTTCTATCAATGTTTACTATTTCATCTCTCTTTCCATTAACTTTGTTTTTGACGACCTTATTCTCACTATCTGTAGACAATAGTTTTTTTATAGATAAGTATCTATTTACCGACGGCACACTGTCTACTATGGTTACAGAGATATTTAAATCTAAACAAAAACTACTAATTAGTGTATTCATGTTTATGTGAGTAAAATTATTATAATAGTAACGTGAAGAGTCATTATATAAAAATACTTGCCCAGTATTTTTGTCAGCTAAAAATATAACACTCGGAGTAGTGATTAGTAATTTTACAGTATCAGATGTTAGGCTTTCAGCAGAGACTATCTTTTTTTTAATAGTCTCTTCGCCGTGATACTTTATAGTAGGAACGAGATTTTTAAAATGCTTGTACATTTTCTCAACTTGCAAAACTGTAGGACATATAATGGTTACGCTAGCTCCAGAGTTTATATTTTCTGTTATATTTTTTTCTAGAAATTCTATTTGTTTTTTATTGTCTGTATATATAAAAGAGGCTTCATTTTTATCAGTTTTTTCATTCAACCTCTCATTTAATTTTGATGGTGAAAATTGTAACTTATCTAAAAAAATGTTTGGTACTATGCTGTCTATTATATGCGCCAGACTCGCTCCCTGTAGACCGGACTCATGTTCTAGTGTATACAGTACCGGTTTTGGTATACAGCTTGCTCTGAGTATCTTATTGATTTTCCTTATCGCGTAGTCACGTTTTTTGATTTCCTGTTTTAGTACACGCACATCGTCTATATGTATGACTATGCCCTCCAGCACTCTAGACTGTATCTGCACCTCTACTAGGTCACCCACAGTAATAGGTAGACTGGTATAGTAACTCAGCGTCTCTATATTTTTATGTACTCCTATTATTGATACTGTGGCTATTACCATATATCAAGTATACAAGCATTTGACAGATAATGTAACTGTAGATTTTATTTTGTTTTTATTGTATAATCTATACAAATATATACAAAATGTATACAATAATATGAAAACAAGAGTGCTGCTATTTTATAAATACGTGACTGTTGAAAACCCAAGTGTTGTTATGGAGCGGGAGAGATGCGTATGTAATGTGCTAGGACTAAAAGGGCGTATTATAGTTGCAAATGAAGGTATAAACGGAACAGTGGAGGGTAGTCTGGAGGAAACAGAAAAATATATAGCGCACCTTAGAAGTGACAAGCGTTTTCGTGACATGTACATAAAAGAGTCAATTGGCGATGGTAAAGCCTTTCCGAGATTGTCTATAAAAGTAAAACCAGAAATAGTTTCTACAAAGTTTTCGTCTGATATAGACCCACGTAAAAAAACTGGCAAATATTTACAGCCACATGATTTAAAAAGAATGTACCAGAACAATGATGATTTTATAGTGATAGATATGAGAAATGAGTTCGAGATTGCCAGTGGGTATTTTAAAAACACCGTGAATCCAGGACTGACTACTTCACGTGATCTTGCAAAAACAGATGTAATAGAAAAACTTAAAATACATCGTGATAAAAAAGTCGTCACTGTATGTACCGGAGGAGTTAGATGTGAAAAAATGTCGGCTTTTTTAATTGATCAGGGATTTACAAATGTTCACCAGCTGCACAATGGTATGCATGGGTATATGGAAAAGTACCCAGGTGAGGACTTTTTGGGAACGCTGTATACATTTGATGATCGCAAGGTTATGGATTTTGGTGGTGATCGTACTGTTGTAGGCAGATGCGGTACCTGCGGTACCGCATCTGAAAAATACGAAAATTGTGCTAACATGAAGTGTCACGATAATTTTATAACATGTAGTGCATGTATGGAAAAGTATGGGGGTGTGGCATACTGTAGTGATGTCTGCAAAGAGGGCTATTAGCTAATTTGATCCCGCTATGGTCCACAAATAAAATAAAAATATTTGAATAGAAAAATATGCAATTAAAGTATTTAGAAAATAGAAAAAATAAAGTATTTTTTACAGTAATTATCCTACTGTTAATTCTATGCTCTTATTTTATTTACATAAGTACAGAATACAAAAAACAAAATCAGCAATTTGTGATAGACAGAAATGATCTAAAAATAAAACTAGATGAACTAAATAAAAAGTATACAGAAATAGTAAATCAATTAGAAATAAGTCAAGCTGATAAAACAATGCTGACTCAGAGCTTTGATCAAGTTGGTAGTCAGTATAACAGTCTAATGCAAGAATACACAGTCAAATCTGTAGAGGTAGACAAGTTGCAAAAAACTGTACAGATAGATGATGAGTTGCTAAAAAAATATTCAAAATATTATTTTCTAAATGAAAACTACGTACCTGCATCTACTACTTTAGTAGATATTAATTTAACTTTAAATAATAAAAATATACTAATTTTGAGCGAAGTAAAATCTAAACTTGAAAATATGATCAATGCTGCAAAAACACAAAGTGTAAATATCATAGTGTATTCTGGGTACAGGTCATTCAAAGAGCAACTCTCACTCAAAAGTGCTTATACTCAAAAGTTCGGGCTATCAAAATCAAATCAGTTTTCCGCAGATCAGGGATATAGCGAGCATCAACTCGGGACTGCGGTTGATGTTAGTGATGGAAAGACAGGACTATCTACAGGTTTTGAAAAAACTGCAAGTTTTATATGGCTACAAGATAATGCTTACAAATACGGGTTTATACTATCATACCCCAAAAACAATTCTTATTATCAATATGAGCCATGGCACTATAGATACGTAGGTGTAGAGCTGGCAACGTATCTCAAAACAAACGATTTAAATTTTTACGATTTAGATCAAAAAATAATAGATGCGTACAAAATAAAAATATTTGAATAGAAAAATTAAAAACTTCACAATTGTGAAGTTTTTTTGTTATACTACTAAAGTCTACGCAAAAAGACCAAAAGAAAAATAGGGCCATTAGCTCATTTGGTAGAGCGCATCCATGGCATGGATGAGGTGAGCGGTTCGATCCCGCTATGGTCCACCAGAGAACACGGATTAAAAATACCCAAAAAGATATTTTTAATCCGTGTTGCATAATGTCGTGTTATAATAAAAATATGAAAATATGGTTATTTCTTTTGGCAACACTTATGTTGCAGGAACTCTTTTCTTCCGCGGCAGTATTGACACCTCTGTATGCTGCACATTACAGTACCTGGCTAATACATCTCACCTTCATTATCGCCACAATACTTGATATCTCCATAGGATACTATGTCGGTAGTTATATCAAGAGGAATGCTTCATCTAATCGCTTTGTTACCTTTATACAGAAAAAGGCTGCACGGTATCAGTTTCTTTCTAGACGGACTCCACGAAGACGTCTAGCATTATTTGTATTCGGTCCTCCGCTATTCCCTATTACTGCATTCTTTGCACCACTTATCGGCTTCTCATTCTATGAAAGCTTCTCTATCCTTCTCCTCGGGGAAATCACGTTCTGGTATGGTCCCGAATGGCTCTTAATACTTGGAATGCACACGTTTTTAGGTAGTCATCTATGGATGATAAGTATCATACTGGTACTTATCTTTTGGGTATATCCTCTATTTAAGGACAGTTCTTTTTTTCGGAAGTAATGGGTAGAATGTTTGTGCCCAGAAGCCAGATGGAAGTTCTTCATTATCCAAACCATAGGTATCGGGCCATTTTTCTTTTGGGAAGTAGTAAGTGCTAAAGATTTTATCTATCCATGGAAAATGAATGGCAAAATTTTTATCGATGGCATCTTTTTGTGAGGCGTGATGCCAATGATGGAAACGCGGTTGAACAATATATGGTTCCAACCATTTTATAGCCGGACGAAAATTACAATGTGCCCAAGTTGCATGTATGGTAACCCAAAATAGATATGCCACTATGATGCCATGGGGAAATATAAACATCATCGGGACCAACATGAATCCTCGTACTACTACGTCTTCTACAATGTGTGCACGTGAGCCTGCTATCCAATCAAGAGCCTTCGAAGAATGGTGAATGGCATGGAATTTCCACATAAATGGCACTGTATGAAATATTCGATGTACAAAATATTGACTGAGATCCGCTACAAAAATAGCAAGCAAGATTTGCACAAGCCAAGGTAGACTTCCTATCGCCGCCAGTACACTTGGTATCCCTAGATATGTTGAAAGCTGGGTTGCAGGCAGTAGGATAAGAAAAGAGGTAATTTGGATTGGTAAGTGTGTCGCTAAGAAGTAGCCAATATCTAGCAGCCATTCTTTTCTAAAAACTTTCTGCTTTGGATATGCAGGCCAAAGAACTTCTATTGGAGAAAAAATTAGTGTCATAAGCAATATATCAAGCAAGAACCAATCTAGTCCAATAGATGGACCATTCTGAAGGTGTTCGTTGATTGGAACACTTGACCCACCGAGTATACTTGCTGCGAGAGTGAAGATCATTCCAGTGAGAGCTAGAACTTTCTTCTTGCGTAACATTGCGGAGATGACCCCAAACACTATTGAACCCAACATGACTATCTGGATCAATGGTCGAATGATGTCCATGTCATAGTATTGTCGTAACTCAGGAGAAGTAAGAATTTGTGGAAAGTGGAGACATATCACCGCACCGAATGCGAGTATTCCGAAGAATGCTGATAATATTCCACTCCACCAACCTGATCCAAAATTAGTTGAATCATCATCTCCAAATACTTCATGAATTTTTTCTTCGAGCATATGAAAAAAGTATATCATGTATTAAAAAAATATGAAATTAAGTACAGGATAAAATTGAATAGTTATTTATTCTTTAAATGAACACACTTAAACAAAAAAACCACTCACAAGGAGTGGTCTTGACTTTAGAAGCCAAGATTTTTGAGCGGCACATCCTCCGGGATTCTCATCCCGGTCTCGGTTGCCTTCACCAGCCCAATAGACTTCATCACCTTTACAGTCAGGAATCCGAAGTCGTATTCGGAATCGTTATGACTGAGGCGTAGCATGCCAGCGGCATGGTGGTGATTATTCTGCCAACATGCACTGAAGGTTGCGGTCACAGGAAGCCATTCCCCGACGTTTTCGGCCTTGTCATCATCGCCGGGATAGCGTCGATGTCCGAACCCAGGTGTGTGCGTCCAGTAGTTTTGGATCATGTTGACCCAGAGTGCGAAGACACGTATACCGATCCACATCACCAGTGCAAATGTTAAGCTACGCGCGACCAAGTACAAGAGCCAGAAGCTAAAGATCTGTGCCGGAATGGCATAGAACATGCTATTAGCAACTCGGAATGTCCGAGATTGCAGAATCTTGTCGTTTGCCACGTTCTCTTTGCAAGGATATGGAAATAGGCACAGATAAAGTGTCTTCCAGAACCCGTCGCTTGCAAGCTTGTTCGGATCACCTTCGTGATCCGAGTATCGATGATGTAGTCGATGGCGGTTTACCCACTCGAGTCCATTTACGTAAATCGCAAACGTATTGTTTACGACCGTGACCAGCTTGGCGAACCACTCCTTGAACTCGAGCGAACGATGGGCAATCCCTAGGTGCAGGACATCTGCCATATAAAGTCCGCCCATGAGCCAGATGAAGATGAAGTATGCGGCTCCGATAAGGAGCCCATTCCAAAGCCCCAACTCTGACGGCGCAAAAATTCCGCAGGCAAAGAAATAGGCAAGGATAATCGAGTAGCCGTACATGTTGTACGATTTCATAGTACTAATACCTCCAATGGTAATGTGTCAAAGGAAAAAACTCCAGAGCTTAGTATAACACAGGTTATCACTTTTGTCTATTTTTTATAGCATTATTGATTCTAAAATAGATATTCTAACTCCTTTACAATTTGGTTCAGAAAAACATTATCGAAGTCCACTGATATTGTAGTTGATAAATTATTAAAATAAGAATACTATATAAATATGAAAAACTCACAAAAAAGTTTTGCAAATATTGTTTTACTAGCGTTAGTAGTTATTCTCGCTGGAGCTATTGGATATTTCTTGTCAGTGACAATAAAGAATCCTCCAGCAGCCGTACCAGTAACACCTTTTTTATCAACAGATAAAAAGAGTATAAGTACTGATAGTAAAATCTTGTTAGTTATTGACAATGATACAATTTTTAATTGGTTTAAAACCAAAAGCCAGTTGTGTGACGGATATAACTTAACCAGTAGTCCTGATCGTAAGATGTTTTGCGAAAACAAAACATCTTTTAAGAGCCAAACTAGATTTACTTCAATCGTTATTTCTCCCGATAAAATGAAAATTGGTTTTACTATAGAAAGTGATACATTATCTCCTGATAAAGTCGTCGGTGTTTTTTCACTCTCTACTAATTCAGTTAACTTGCTGGGTAGTTACTATCTTGGAAACGAGTTTATTAGTTTTTCTCCAAATGGTATAAATTTTGTTTACAAAGGTGATTGCTTTGAGGGAATGTGTGGACTATATGTAAAAAATTCGGAAACACTTACCGATAAAACTAGTCTAAGTGATTCAGAGTTTGCTGATGCCAGAACCAGAACTGCTACTTTTGTAAAATGGTTATCGGATAATGAGATAGAGTATAAACTCGGCACAGAATTAAAACGAATATCATTTTAATTCTAAATTTTAATCTTTAAAAATAAAACACACCCAATGAAGGTGTGTTTATATTTAACTTTTGACTATTTTATGTTATTATATACATGTAGAAGGTGGGTTAAAAAATACCAATCAAAATGCTTATATTTTCAATATAGAACGAGTCGAGTGCGGAGTTAATGCTGTAGAATTGGTAAAGTTTGCGAAGGTTTATAAAAAAGATATTAAACACTTTATTAAAATAGTAACATAAATTTATGTTTTGGAATAAAAAAATTAAAATCGAGGAAACTGATTTAGATTCAGCTATGATCGAGCTTGGGCGAGAAATCGAAAGAGGTCTTTTACTTTTAGGTGCGGTTGTTCAGCAACATTGGACAACAGAAGAAGAGGAAAATGATTATAATAAAGCCGTATCAGTCACTATGAATATGATTCTAAATGATAAAACATTGACTGATATGGATAGACTGGAAAAAGCAAAATATATACTCGATTTGTCAAAGGTGTATAGAAAATTTATAGACGCTTCGTCATCTAAATATGGGGATTTTATTCTTTCCAGACTAAATCAGTTTGAGCAGATGTTAGAACCACTACCAAAAATAAAGTCGCATGAAAAAGTTGAGGAGTGGATAAAGCTTACTAGTGAGTTGTGTAAAATACGTGCTGACGAAATTAATGCTATTGAAGCCCGTATAGAACTCGACAATTTTATACCAAAGCTTGTTATTAGAGATGAGGGAAATTCAGAACAGAATATGACGGAAGAAGAAGGAAATCAATTTGCACATCTAGTCGCCACTTACGGCTCTAAACGACAGCTTGCTTATGAAGCCGAAAAGAAAATTGAGCCGATGAGATCAAATCTAGCTGAAAGTATGTTTGGAAAACTTAACGAGTATATGAAAGATGGTAGTTACTCCAGGTTACTAATAATGAAACCTTAAATTAAGGAGAATGAATCAACTAATTAAAAAAGAGAGAATACCTATTCAGTCGATTTTATTTTCTTTAACTGAATGTTTAGATGCGTTAGTTGCGTTAGATGAGGTGAATAGACTTCATACACAAATTCCTATAATGAATCTTCTGGAAAGAGAAAGTTTAAATTTTCGTCCAGAAATCATGGTTACTTTAGTTAGTGTGACAAGAGATTGTTTTTGTATTCGCATAGCAAATCTTTTTGATAATCGTAAAGATACTCACTCATTAAAAAAATATTTTCATGGTGATACTGTTGATAAACTAGAAAAACATCCTATAACGGTTGCGGCCATTAAGGCACGACACAACAACATTGCGCACATGGGGAAAGCGTATACAAAATGGCCTGAGATAGATGCTATTCTCGTCGCGACTGATTTGAGAGATTTATTGGAGAGTATCAGAATTGGTATTTCGATAAATCGTCAGTAGGAGCAATCTTTGACGTTTTATAATATCTCCTAGCGCTACGCGCGTTCGTAGTAGATTCGAGCAAATGCTAGAATAACACCACCAAAAATAAAACACACCCAATAGGGTGTGTTTTATTAAATGCTATAGTTTTATATTAGCACTAAGTTTGAAACTACTTCATAATGTAATGTCTCACGTCTACTGCGCCGTGATTTAAAAATATGTCTTCAGTGCTAGCAGGAGTACCACGTGATATTATCAAAATATCGCCACGTCTCACATGGTCCTCGTACATGTGAACGTCAGCTTCGTCTACTCCTAGATTAATTAATCCTCCTATCATACCACCAGCCACTGCACCACCAGCTGCACCTGCTACTGCAGTTGCTGCTGTAGCACCTATGCCTAATGCAGCTGCTAATGGTCCTGCGACTAGCACAGTACCAAAACCAGGTAAAACTACATTAGCGACTACGAGTCCTGCTAGACCTCCTATTATTGCTCCTGCTGTAGCTCCTGTTGCTGCTGCTCCGCCTACCTTTTCGCCAGTTTGGCCGTCTTTTATATTACCTTTTTCATTGGTATATACATAAGATAGATCAGTTTCGTTCACTCCAAACTCTTTTAATTCGTTAAGAGCGCTTTCTGCTGCTGTGTGAGTAGTAAATACTCCTATGGTTGTTATCATATTTTTTTATTATCCAAGTTTTAACCTATTTTTACATCTAGGAGCTTGCATACATATCATGACGTTTGGTTTCGATATATCTTACAAGACTTGCTTTTGATACATTTTATGTTGTTTATAAATATGTTATAATCAACTCATGAACAATTACACATATATACAAACAGTCATACTAGGTGGACTTAAAAACTTGGTAGTTATACTGCAAAAAGGTAAAGCTCACACCGAGTCAGCAGGTATGTCCGAGGCTGATCTTATGAACGCCACTCTCTACGATGACATGTTGCCATTTGCAAAGCAGATACAGATTGCATCTGACAATGCAAAGGGTGGTATGGCAAAACTATCGGGGACGACCGCTCCAGTGATGGAGGATACTGAGACTACTTTTGATGAGTTGATTTCTCGTGTGCAGAAAACTATCGACTACGTTGGTACGTTCACAGCAGACAGTTTTGTTGATGCTGAAAATGTACAGATCACTTTTCCTTGGATGCCAGGCAAATACATCAGTGCTACTGATTATATTAATGACTTCTTGTTGAACAATTTTTTCTTTCACACAGTCACAGCATATGACATACTACGCCACAAAGGTGTAATGATAGGCAAGTCCGACTACATAGGTGCAATGAATATGAAGGATGTCGCGTAGTTATACAAGTTTATTTAAATAAAATTTTCAGTTATGCACGCGCTTGAAATAAAAAACGTAAAGAAAACATATGATACAGGTAAACACGCATTAAAAGGTGTGGACCTGGTTGTGGAGGCGGGGGATGTGTTCGCATTGCTCGGGCCAAATGGAGCTGGGAAAAGCACATTGATTAATTGCACTGTGGGACTGGTAAAAAAAACCTCGGGGTCTATAGAGGTGTTCGGTGTATCTATTGATGAGGATCATGTCACCACTAAATCAAATATCGGTATAGTCCCTCAAGAGTTCAATTTTAATATTTTTGAAAAGGTTATAGACATAGTGGTCACTCAGGCAGGGTATTATGGTGTACCGAGGAAAATTGCTACAGAAAGAGCCGAGGTGATACTCAAAAAATTAGACTTGTGGGAGAAACGTAATGCAAAGTCTATGACTCTGTCCGGTGGTATGAAAAGACGCCTGATGATAGCTCGCGCTCTAGTGCATCAGCCAAAATTGTTAATACTTGACGAGCCTACAGCAGGAGTGGATGTAGAGCTGCGCCACGGTATGTGGACTTTTCTACGTGAATTAAATGCTAGCGGCACAACCATCATCATGACTACCCACTACTTAAAAGAGGCAGAGGAACTGTGTAACAAGGTAGCTATGATACGTGACGGCGAGATAGTTTTAAATGGCGATATGAAAAACATACTGAATAAATACGGTACAGATCTAGAAAGTATATACCTAAAAGAAATGTCTAGCGCAGAAAATAAAACTGTAGATATCAAAACAGAAAATAAATAAAATATGAAAAAAATAATTTCAAATAAAAACTTGCGTATACAAATAGTAGCTATACAGACTATATTATCAAAAGATCTGGTGCGTATGTTTCGTATCTGGCCACAGACATTTTTACCATCAGTAGTCACTACGGCATTATACTTTTTAATATTTGGTAAATTCATAGGGTCACAGATACAAAGTGTGGGAGGTGTCAGTTATATGCAGTTCATAGTGCCAGGTCTGGTGATGATGGCTGTGATAACCAACGCATTTGCAAACACAGTGTTTGCATTTTTCGGCGCAAAGTTTCAAAAGACACTAGAGGAGCTACTGGTCGCGCCTGTCTCATATACAGCGATGATATCAGGCTATGTTTTTGGTGGGGTTGCGCGAGGGTTTTTAGTTGGTACCATGACCCTCGTTACAGCTCTATTTTTCACACCTCTCTCTATTGCGCACATTGGCTGGGTTATATTTTTTGCTGTTATGTCTAGTGTAGTGTTCTCATTAGCTGGACTAGTTAACGGTGTATATGCAAAGACTTTTGATCAAACGTCTCTTGTCACTACATTTGTATTAGTCCCTATGACGTATCTGGGCGGCGTGTTTTATAGTGTAAAGTTACTACCAGAAATATGGCAACAGGTATCCTATTTTAATCCAGTATTGTATATTGTGAATGGATTTAGATATGGTTTCTTGGGAACTTCAGATATTAATATATGGTACTCTGCAGCTACTGTCACTGGTCTCGCTGTCGTATTTTTTATATGGGCTATATATCTATTTTCAAGTGGCAGAGCGATAAAGATGTAGACATACTTATACAAACTGTCAATCGTTGCAATATTACAATAATAAGAGTAGTATTAATGGAAATTATGAAAAAAATATCATCTATTAAAAGCCTTATTAAAAATATATTCAATACAAAATCGCTATTTGCATTTTTATTTGTAATTACTAGTGTTAGTATACTACTTAAAACTGACTCCGCTTTTGCTATAGCACAACCAGCACTTTTACCAAACACTATAACTTTTAATTCACTAGCTACAAAGACTTATGGTGATGCTGACTTCACAGTTAGTGCTACTTCCCAGAATGTTCCACCTCCAGCTATTACTTTTTCTGCTACTGGAAATTGTACTGTATCTGGTACTACTGTACATATAGTCAAGGCTGGTTCATGTACTATAACAGCTGACCAAGCAGTAGACAGCACATATTCTGCTGCACCATCAGTGTCACAGGCTTTTACAATAAATAAAAAAGATATAACTATACTTAGTGGTGACTTTGCAGATCCTACTAAGTTATACGATGGTACTACAAATGCAAACAAAGTTTCTTCACTATTTGGTGTAGTGCCAGGAGTAACTTTTTCTGGTTTAGTATCAGGAGACTTTGTACGCATTAGTGATAATTCTGCAAACGCAACCCTAGCTAGTAAAAACGCTAGTAATACAGCTACTGTAGTTACTTTTTCTGGTTATGGTTTTTGTATGAGTGTTTTATGTGGTAATGATTATCAGAATTACAACCTGGTCAATCAGCCAGCTACTGAAACTCAGATAGTTAACCCTAAACCAATAACTGTTACTAGTGTTATGGCTTCAAAAACATATGATGGAAATACTTCATCTAGTGTAACTCCTAATGTTAATGTAGTTGTTGCAGTAGGCGATACTCGTAATTTTATACAAAATTACGATACTTCAGCAAGAGGTATTGCTAAGACTTTGACACCTTCAGGTTCTGTATTAGACGGTAATAGTGGAGCTAATTATACTGTTACTCTTGTAAGCTCTACAAATGGAACTATAACTCCAAAAGAATTAACTGTTACAGGAGTAACTGCAAATAGTAAAGTCTATGACGGAACTGACGCCGCTACTAGTACTGGAGTGCCATTGCTAGTTGGTGTAGTGTCGCCAGATGTTGTTACTATAGGAGGAACTATGTTTTTGAATTTTAACAACATAAACGTAGGTACAGCAAAACCAATATCAGTAATAGGATTGACTATATCTGGAGCTGCTTCTACTAATTATACATTGACTCAACCTACATTATCATCGGATATTACTAAAAGAGACGTTACTGTTTTTGGTCTATCAGCTTCGAATAAAATCTATGATACTAACATCACTGCTGTTATAACAGGTACATCAGTATTAAACGGCAAGGCATCAGCAGACGTATTGCCAGCAGCATTATCACTTGGAGGTTCTGCTATAGGTTCATTTTTGACTAAAATAGTAGCAAATGCAAAACTAGTAAACGTAACAGGGCTTAATCTTATCGGATCTGCAATTGCAAATTACAACTTAATATCACCTACATCCAGTGCTAACATAACAGCTGCACCATTAGTTGTTACTGTAACTGGCATTAACAAAAATTATGATGGTAATACATCGGGGACTGTTACATTTGCTGACAACAGATTATCAGGTGACAATATAACTATCACTGGTACTATTAATTTTTTTAATAAAAATGTAGGTAATGGAAAAGCTGTAACGGTTACTAACATAACCATTACTGGAGCAGATAGTAATAATTACAGTTTAGCTACTACTTCTGCATACACTACTGCTAATATAATTAAAAAGAGCATGACTGCAACTGCAGTATCTACATCAAAAATATACGACTCTAATACAAATGCAAGTACGGTAGTTTCGTCTATTGATAAAGTAACTGGAGACAGTATAAATTACACACATACAACTTCAAACTTTTCGGATAAAAATGTAGGTAATGGAAAAACAGTAACCACAAACAGTATTGCTATATCTGGTCTCGATGCCGGTAATTATAATCTATTGAACACTACCGCGATATCAATTGCTAATATCACTCCTCATGATTTGACAATTACTGTAGTAGCGCAGAACAAAGTCTATGATGCAACCACAACAGCAGCTGTATCGTCTATAACTAACAACATGATATTAGGAGATGTTATAGGTACTATAGGTTCAACAGATGCTAATTTCTCAGATAAAAATGTAGGAACAGGTAAACTGATAACAGTTAATCTTAATATAACAGCAGGTTTAGATAATATAAACTATACTATACCGACATTTGCAACTACAACTGCAAATATAACAAAACGCACACTCGGTATAGGCGCAACTGGTGTTAACAAGGTATATGACGGTAACACTAGCGCAACAGTTAACTTCACAGACAATAGATTAACAGGAGACGTGTTCACAGTGGCTAGTACTAGTGCTACATTTGTTAACAAAAATATCGGTGTAGCAAAAGTTGTGACTATAACTGGTCTGTCATTGTCAGGAACAGATGCTGGTAACTATACAGTTACTCCAAACAGTACAACTACTAGTGCAGATATAATTGCAAAAGCAATAACTGTAACAGCAGACAACAAAACCAAAGTTTATGGTACTGCAGATCCATTGTTAACAGCCACAACAACAGGTTTAGTTTCTCCAGATGTTTTGACTGGAACACTAGTAAGAGTAGTAGGAGAGAATGTGGGAACATACGATATAAACAAGGGTACATTAACAGCAGGTAATAACTATACAGAGATTTTTGTAACAGGTACAATGGCTATCACAAAAGCAAGTCAAACTATTACAATAACACCTGTAAGTAATAAAAATCCAGAAGATGTAGCGTTCAATGTTATAGCAACTACAACGTCAGGACTACCAATTGTTTTCAGTTTAGGGTCTGGTGTGAATGCTTGTACACTTGCAACTAGCACAGTGACTCTATCTGGTGTACTTGGAACATGTAGTATAGTAGCAAATCAAACTGGTAATTCTAATTATAATGCCGCATCAAGTACTAGTATAACGATTAATATAGTAGATACTCATGCTCCAGTTATAACACTAAATGGCGCTGCAACTACAACACTATTTGTAGGTAATGCGTACACAGAACTGGGTGCTACTGTGTCAGACTTTGTAGACGGTACTAGTACCGCAACTGTGGGAGGTGACATAGTAAATACTAACATTGCAGGAACATACACTGTTAGGTACAATGCTACTGATACTGCAGGTAATGTAGCTATAGAGCAGACCAGGTCTGTGGTAGTTGCAAATAACGGAGGTATTATATTTGGAGGTGGAGGAGGTTCTAGCTCAGGTGTGATAGGTGGCGGACTATTAAGTTTTGGTGTAGTATTGCCAACACCTACAAATAGTGGAGGTATAGTATTAGGAGCTTCTAAGTTTAGATTTACAAAGAATCTTAGTTTCGGCATGAAGAAAAATACTGACGTAAAAGAATTGCAAAAAGTTTTATTCACACTTGGTTTCTACAAAGCTAGTACAACAGGTAATTTTGATAAGTTAACATCAAATGCTGTAAAAGCGTATCAAAAATCTAACAACATAAAACCAGCAAGTGGATATGTGGGTGTACTAACACGTGCCATATTAAATAAATAGTTAGCTTAAGATGTAAAATATACTAAAATACCCTATATAATATATATAGGGTATTTTAGTGCTATACTATTTTACATGGAAGTACCTAAACCAGTACATCGTAAAGTAGTACATCACTTTAAGCATTGGTTCGTGCCGCATGAACACAATGAGTACAGACCTCATTTCTTTCGAGAGCTATCTATTGCAACGCTATTGATTTTACTTTTTATAATAATGGCTGTTACTGCTAGTTCAGCTTATGTTTTACAAAACACTGAAACTGGTGTGGGTATAGTGTCTAGGGTACTAATAGACTTAACTAATCAAAATAGAAGTCAGAACAGTTTATCATCACTCACGTACAATTCTACACTAGAAAGCGCGGCTCAATTAAAAGCTTTAGATATGGCTAGTAATAGTTATTTTGCACATATTAGTCCAGCTGGTATAACCCCATGGTATTGGATGCAAAAGGCAGGATATGGATTTACATATGCTGGTGAGAATTTGGCTGTTAATTTTACTAACTCATCAGACGTTAGTAACGCATGGATGGCTTCACCACTACACAAGGCGAATATCTTAAGTCCTAACTTTAAAGAAATAGGTATATCTATGCATGATACAGTGTACGAAAATAAAAATACTATTTTTGTGGTACAGATGTTCGGTACCAGAGCTATAGCAGAAGACGCTACTAAAAAAGAATCTATATTAAACACTCAAAAAGTTATAAACAAAGTTTCTATAGTCTCAAAAACTCCAACAGTAACTACAAGTATAAAAATAGCTACAAATACAAAGACAAATATTAGCACCACTAGTCCCACAACCACTACACAAGTACAACCAGAACAAATAACAGCTAAAGTATCAGAAGTGAAGGGTGAGTCTACTACTTCTGCACCTTCTGGTCCTTATGCAACCAATGTAGATCAGACTATTTTCAATAGCACACAATATGCAAGTATTTTACTGACCATAATATTTGTTTTCGTTTTTGTAGGAGTACTTATTCTTATATTTTTTGAAATAGAAAAACAACATCCAAAACATATACTGTATGGCTTTTTTACTCTTAGTCTAATTCTTGTATGTGCTTATATTGTCAAAAACGTTTTTATAATGCATTTTGTTTTGTTGTAGATTTATTAGTCAGACTTTACATTTGCAAATTATTTTCCTTTATAGTATTATAAAATGGTTTATACCACCGGTGTAAATGTTTTTAATTAAACTAGGGAGCGAAGATGAAAAGTATGCAAAGTCAAGCACGCAGCACTGTCAAAGTTTCACCTGGAAACCCCAGAAACAGAACCGGGCGAGATCCGCATCCACAGCATCACACACCGAAACCACAACCACCAGAAGTAAAAGCACAAAAAGGAATAAGTAGACAAAGAAATAAAATAAATAGACTCATAAGACAGGGTGAAAAATCATCCAAAGTCAAACAGGCTCTCAATGTTTTATTTAGACAGATAGGAAACAATTAACCTATTTCAATTAAACTGGTAGCCCGAGCATTGCTCGGGCTTTTTATATATAATAGTTATATGTTATAATCATAAGATGTTAGATATAAAATTCATCCGAGAAAATAGTGAACTTATAAAATCAGGGGTTACAAAAAAACGTATGACGTTTGATGTAGATGCACTATTAAAACTAGACACACAAAGACTAGAAGTACAGAAAAAAGTAGAAGACTTACGCGCCAGACAAAATGCAGCAAATGACGCTATACAAAAAGCCGACCCAGTACTGCGTAGTACCCTTGTAGAAGGTATGCGTGTTGTAAAAGAAGAATTAAAAAAAGATGAAGAAAAACTAGATACAATTATGAAAGGTTGGCGTGACATGATGCTAGCAGTTCCGAACATTCCAGACATGAGTGTGCCAGATGGAGAGAGTGACGCAGATAATATGGAAGTTAAAAAGTGGGGTGACATAAAAACTTTTGATTTTGAGGCAAAGGACCATGTTGAATTAATGACTAATTTAAAAATGGTAGATTTTGAGCGTGGTGTAAAAGTGCACGGTTTCAGGGGTTACTTTTTAACAGGAGATGGTGTCAGACTATCACTTGCGATATGGAGTTATGCGATGGATTTTTGGAGTAAAAAAGGTTTTGTGCCAGTTATACCACCGATCATAGTACGCAAAAATGTTTTCATGGGTACCGGTTATCTACCACAAGGTGAGGACGATCTGTATAAAACTCAAGACGGGGAGTATTTGGCAGGAACAGCAGAAGTGCCAATAATGGGCATGCATGCAGATGAGGTTCTAGAGGGACTAGAAATTAAACCTTTAAAATATCTCGGTTTTTCACCATGCTATAGACGTGAAGCGGGTAGTCACAGCAAAGACGTAAAAGGTCTAATACGCGTACAGGAGTTCTACAAATGGGAACAAGTAGTACTGTGCGAGGCTTCACATGCAAAATCAGTAGAACTGCACGAAGAGATAAACAGAAATACAGAAGAGTTTATAGAGTCTCTTAGCATACCATATCATACAGTAGTAAACTGTGGAGGAGATCTAGGGCTGGGGCAAGTTAAAAAGTACGACATAGAATTATGGGTTCCAAAAGAGGAAAAGTACAGAGAGATATCATCTGCAAGTTATTTTCACGATTTTCAAACCAGAAGAAGCAATATAAAATACAAAGATACAGAAGGTAAGATGAGATATGCCCACTCACTGAACTGTACAGCTATACCTACACCTCGTATACTAGTGTCTCTAATTGAAAATTACCAAAATGCAGATGGTAGTATAACTATACCAGATGTTTTAGTGCCGTACATGGGAAAGAGTACAATCACCCATGAGTCAAATTAAAAACATATTTTCAAATATATTAAAATACACACTCGTAGTATCAATGATAGGGTTACTATCATATGGCGTATATAAACTAGTGAACTGGAAGATGATCTTTGATAAAGAGTATATAGAATCTGTAAATAAAAAACCAGAAATAGAGTTACCTCCAACACTGGGCACTACGACTCTTAATTACGATCAAAAAGTCTGGGTAGGTAGCTTTATAAAAAAGTTAAAAATGCAAAGTATAATCATTCAGCAGTTAGAAACTTATGAGTATAATGATGTTTACTTTATGACTACAGAGGGACTAATAATAAAAACAAATACCCAAGTGGATATTGATAGTGCGTGGAATAGTTTTGTCAGTTCGTATTTTCAAGACAACATACAAAAGTCTAATAAGAAACTAGAATACATAGACATCAGATTCAAAAATAAAATATTTTACAGATTTGTTGGGGACGAAAAACTAGAACAAAAACTAGAACAAAAACAAGTGACTGTTGCCACTACAACAATTCACGCAACCACTACTCACTCGACCACAACAGCAAGCACAACAGCAACTACAACACACAGCACTTCATCTGCGACTACTAGTGTAAACAGGTAAGAGTTTGAATAAGGCATCAAAATATAGTATAATGTCAAGGCTATATATTGCTAAACCAATATAAAAATTATAGATACAGCATGAAAAACTTTTGGAAAGAAAAACTAGAACTCGCTAAAAACGAGAACAGGCCGCTAGTTGTGGTCGCACCTATGGCAGATGTCACCGATGTGGCTTTTAGGCGCATGATAGCCAAATACTCGCGTATGGGCAGGCTTTGCGGTGGGCCGGATGTAATGTGGAATGAGTTCGTGTCTGCAGATGGTCTAGCAAGTGCTGGGCGCGAGGCACTAAAGAGAGATCTAGAGTTTTCTGATATCGAGCGCCCCATTATGGCACAACTGTTCACTAGTAATCCAGAGAAAATGTATGAGGCCGTAAAGTGCTGTAAAGAGATGGGATACGATGGGGTTGATATTAACATGGGATGTCCAGTAGATAAAATAGAAAAGCAGGGTGCAGGTGCAGCGATGATGTGTAATCCAGAAAATGCCCAAGAAGTTATACGCGCAGCGCAACGTGCAGCAGGTAACGATTTTCCTATAACAGTAAAAACTAGAATAGGCTGGAACAAAGTAGAATGGCAACAGTGGTTGCCTAAAATACTAGAGTGCAATGTTCCTGTTTTAACTGTGCATCTGAGGACACGAAAAGAAATGTCACTTGTAGACGCACACTGGGACATGTATCCGGAGATAAAAAGTTTTTGTAAGTCTATATCTCCAGACACTATAATTATTGGTAATGGAGATGTAAAAAGTTTAGCGGATGCGCAGGATAAATACAAAAAATATGGAGCAGAAGGAGTAATGATAGGGAGAGGTATTTTTGGTACCCCTTGGTTTTTTGATTGGGAACAAAAAGAAAAAACACTACGCGCCAAAATGGAAATAATGCTAGAGCATACTAAAATTTTTGAAGAAACTGTAGGTAAATATAAAAGTTTTTCTATTATGAAAAAACACTACAAGGCATATGTGAATGGTTTCGATGGAGCTTCAACACTACGTGTAAAACTAATGGAAACTAACAACTATGATGAAGTAAATGTTGTAGTGCAAGAGTTTTTAGATACTCTAGTTGAATAATTTTATAAGTGTGTAGTCTGTATATCTTATGATATACTTATAAACATATGAGCCTTTATCAAAAATATAGACCAAAAGTTTTTGCAGATGTAGTGGGGCAAATTGAAGCTATCACACTCCTGAATAATCTATGCAAGAAAGCACAAGATGGACAAAACATACCGCACGCATATGTTTTTTGCGGATCGCACGGTATAGGCAAGACCACACTTGCTAGGATATTTGCTCGTGAGTTAGGTACTGCACCAGATGATGTGTATGAGTTAGATGCAGCCAGTACTAGTCGTAGAATAGAAAACATGAGGGACCTGATAGAGAGTATGTATACATTGCCTATACTATCAAAATACAAAGTCTATATACTAGATGAGGCGCATGCACTGACAAAAGAGAGCAGTAATGCTTTTTTAAAGTCACTAGAAGAGCCACCAACGCATGTTCTGTTTATACTGTGTACAACAGATCCAGATAAAATAATACCAACAGTTAGATCACGGTGTACTATGGTGCACTTTAAAAGTGCAAGTACTGAAAATATAGTAAAGCAGTTGACGTTTATAGCAGAAAAAGAAAACGTATCCATAGACAAAGATTCTCTCTTGCTGCTCGCAAAACACTCTAACAGTTCGTACAGAGACTCTATTACACACCTTGAAAAACTGATTAACACTTTTGGTGAAGTGATTAAGATAAATGACACAGAAAAACTTTTTGGTAGTAATGGAATAGAAATATACACACAGCTATTGGATATATTGTCTCAGAAAGATACAGACTCACTGTATATGTACATAGAAAAAAATGCAGAACACATGCATTTTGAAAATCTTATAGAATTTTTGAGACTCGGTATCTTATATAGACACAAAGTCTTAGCTAAAGAAGACAATATAGAGTTGTTTTCATTTGTAGATACGCACAGCGGACTATTTACAAGTAAGACACTGTTATACATGCTAGAGAAATTACATTTGTATACAAAAGTTTCCGATAAGAAGTCTTTTTATGTGGGAGTTTTCGGAGAGTTTATGAGCCTGTAAATTATAGAAAAATATAAAAACACAGAAAATAAGAAAATATAAAAGTATGAGTTCACTATTTTTAAATATTAAAAAAGTTATTGATTTCTCAAAATTACACATTAATCACGCTATTACATTAATGTTTTTAGTAGGTTTTGCGTTAGACATGTATGCACTACCGCCTATCACTAACAAGCTATATATCTATATAGGCTTTACATATTTTATTCTTACTTTTATACTTTTGTACTTCAAGTTTTTATTTGAAAATAGTCAGATATCTTGGAGAGGTATCTCTATAAAAACTGTCAATGATTTAGCATTTTCTTTCTTTTCAGGGTCTTTTTTATCTTATGTGCTAGTATATTATCTACGAAGTGGGGACAGTATCTCCAGTCTTCCTATATTAATATTTATAATTTTTTCAGTTATAGCTAATGAAATAATTAACAATAAGTACTCAGAAAATATTTTTAATTTTATAATAGTTAGTGTATCTACAACTTTTTTTGCACTTTATAATATACCAGTGTTAATAGGTTATGTGAACGATATGACTTTTATAGTCAGCATCATTATTTCAGTTGCAACGCTATTACTTTTCGTATATATAATTAAAAAATCTATAATTAACAAATCTCTAAAAATGTACAGCGTCTGTGTATTAGTACCTCTTATCATATCACTGTTGTATTTTACAGGTACTATGCCAGCTGTACCGTTAACTATGCGGGACGCAGGTATTTATAGTAATATACAAAGAGTTAACGGTGAGTATATTTTTGATAATTTAATTACAAATAAAAAAGAAAATATCTTTACAAATTTACTATTTTGGAAATACGATAGTTTTGTTATTACTAATAGTACTGTGTATTTTTATTGTTCTGTGATATCGCCGACTGATGTGACTTCTAACATTACTCATGTCTGGCAAAAATATGACATCAATACAAAAACTTGGAAAGAAATAAATAGAGTCACCTACAAAACTAGTGGTGGTAGAGCAGAAGGTTACAGAGGATATAGTTTTAAATCTAATATCACTAGTGGACAGTACAAGGTAAAAGTCCAAGTGGGTGAAAGAGTGCTAGGACAAAAGACTTTTACACTTTTAGATTTTTAATATATTCACACAACTCTGATATTTTGACAGTATCCTGCGAATGTCTTTTCATATTTCTAACTATGACTGTTTTGTCCATGGCTTCTTTTTGTCCAAATATAATACAGTAAGGTATCTCCATTTTCTCAGCTAGGGCTAGCTGGGCAGACAGAGAGTCTTTTGATAATGACTGATGTACTGGAACTTTTCCTTTTCTGAGTATCTCTATAACGCCCAAGGCTTTTAGTTTTGCTTCAAATCCTAACTGTATAAAATACACTTTTGCTGGTTTCATTATACGTGGAGATATTTTTTGGCATTCTGGGAACATAGCTATACGCTCGAAACTGATACCAGCTCCTACAGCAGGTACGTCTTTTTTACTACCCATTTCTTTTGCTAAATAGTCGTATCTTCCGCCGCCACAAATGGAAATATCTTTTTCGTTTCCTTTGTCATCTATATCTACTTTTACTACTTCAAAAACAGTGCGAGAGTAGTAGGACAGTCCACGCACCAAATTAGGATTTACTCTATAAGGTATGTTCATTTCTTCTAGATACTGTAACAACTCTTTAAAATGTTTTCTAGCATCAGGACTTAAAAATGCTAGTGACTGAGGAGCGTTTTCTTTGAATGGTTGACACTCATCACGCTTACAATCTAGCAGTCGCATAGGGTTAGACTTTATCCTTTCTTTACAATCATCGCACATGTTTGTAATGTGTTTTTTGTAGTAGTTAGTCAGTTCACGTATATACGCTGGCCTAGTCTCCTTGTCACCCATAGAATTAATCTCGATTGTCATGTCAGAAAAACCAAACTCCTCCAGTATGTCATAGAGTGTTCTAATTATTAGAGCATCAGCAATAGACTTTGTGGTACCCAGTATCTCCATGTCAAACTGTCTAAACTGACGCCATCTGCCGCGTTGAGGATTCTCGTGACGAAATGTTTGACCATATGCATACAGTAACACCGGCTGAGGCAGTGTCTGCATACCATGCTCTAAATACGCACGCATGATAGATGCTGTGTATTCTGGACGAAGAGCTATCTTGTCGCTACCTTTTACAGAAAATGCATACATCTCTTTGTCTATGATGTCTGTCCCTTCTCCTATGGCACTAGTAAAAGTCTCTGCTCTCTCTAGTACTGGAGTCTCTATGGGTTTGAAACCATAGTAGACGGCCACCTCTTGAGCTTTTTCAAACATACCTTGAAATTGATAGTAACTGTCTTCTAGGAGATCGTCCATACCTTTTAGTCTTGTTGGTGGATTTTTAACTACAGTAGTCTTTTTAATTACACTATTTAACTTGCTTTCTGTTGTAGTTTTATTTTCTTTCATAGTGTGTCTTTTCTATAGTATACAGAAATGATTTTTAGTATGCAACTTTACCTGGGTTTATGCTGATGTTGTTGTATAGCTCAATGACTGCACGTCCTGAAAATTGAGACTTGTGTATGGGTCCCCAGTATCTACTGTCATAACTGCCACTACGATTATCACCCATCACAAAGTATTCGTCGTCTTTTAGTTTCATTGTCACATGCTGAGAAAGTTTCGGTAATTTTACAAAGCTTTCATCCGGTTTTAGTACTGTACCGCCTTTTGTTTTGATGGTTGTGCTGGTATCGTCGATAGTGATAGTGTCACCAGGTAGTCCTATCAGGCGTTTTAAAAAGTATTTACCGTCTAAACTACTGCCTTCTTGGTGGAACTTGAAGACCACCACATCTCCGCGACTAGGCTCGCCTAACTTATAACTGATTTTATCTATTATTAACATGTCGTTATTTGTAAATGTAGGAGTCATGGATCCACCGTCAACTATAAATGGCTGAAACACAAATACTTGTAATATGCGTACTATAACGATAACGCTTAGTATCCATAGCAGAAAACTTTTTGGTGACTCATCTGCATCTAGTATAAACATTTTTACTAGCATGTTTTTGAAACCATCTGAAAACATTGCTATGAAAAGTGAAATTATTAATAATGCTATTAAAAAAGAAAGAGCTATTGATAATGGACTAGTTGATATTTCAAAAAATTGCGATAGAAAGTTCGACGCTTGAGTGCTTAATTGTTGCATAGATAATAGATGGGTACTATATGTTGTACTGTGTTTTATAGTATACTATAAAACATGCAATTTTACATTAGTTCTCTCGGTAATCCTGGAGCAGAATATAGCAAAACTCGTCATAATGCAGGTCGTATATCTGCAGATGCTGTATGTTTTGAGAATCTTGATATAGATAAAGTACAGATACACTATATAGTACCAGATACATATATGAATCTATCTGGAGAGTATATAAAAAAGAAACTTAAAAATGTAAAAGATAGTCGCGTGTTAATTCTAATTTACGATGATATAGATATAGCAATGGGAGATGTAAAGATAAGTTTTGCTAGAAGTAGTGGTGGACATAATGGAGTACAAAGCGTCATAGACGCTCTAGGTACTGCTGATTTTTATCGTGTAAGGATAGGTATAGGTGCAAAGACGTATCCAGAAATGCTGTTGCAGGATTATGTCTTGTCACAATTGAAAGAAGATGAGATTCTACTTTTAAAAACTACTGTGCGTGACAAAGTAATAGAATCAGTAAAAGAGATAATAAAAAACTGTTTATAACAAATATAGTAAATACCTTTTCTTATAGTATAATTAGAAGTAGGAAAAGACACTCTATATCGCAAGCGACCGCACTCACATAGGCATTTGTTGTTGGAGTTAGCACCTCGCTTGCGTTATGGGGTGTTTTTTGTTATATTTGCAAAAGATCATAAATCATTTTTTTGAAAAGAGGACAATATGCTTTGTTATCCAGCTTTTGTATTAACAGGTCAAGCACATGATCTCGTAAGGAGTATTCAAGATCGCCATGAAGCACAGATAAAAGGGGTGTACAGGAGACCTAATTCAGAGCCACACATGACTCTCGTTATTCCGGCTGATTTTAGTAAGCGCAACTTGATAGAGTTTGAAGATTCTTTCGACTACGCTTTTCAAAAGTTAGAGTTAAGTCCTGCTTTTGCATCATATAAAAATGTTGTAAATATCAAGCTATGCGAAGCTTCTTCACTTTTAATTGAAATAAGAAAAGTATTTAAGAATCTTTTCCCAGATCCATCTTTTGTATGTACACCTCTACATGTGTGTCTACTAAAAGACGTAGAAAAACCGGAAATATCTCTTGAGTATTTGAGTGGACTAAGACTTGACTTATCGTGTTTAGCAGATAAAAATAATTACAGGTTTGAAATCATAGACATGTGAAAACGAAACGCACTATCACAGTGCGTTTTTATTTTTAATATTTTAATAATATATTTCTTTACTATTAATATACAGTTTCTAGTGACAGGTTTGGAGTAGCAACTACTGTTGATGGGTCAGTTGGTTCATAACCGCTTTGTATACGCGCTACGGCAATGGCGGCTATCATGAGTGCGTTATCGGTAGAGAGGTTTTTGGCTGGTAAGTGTAATTGTATATTTTCTTCATCAGCAAGTTGCTGCATTTTCTCTCGTATGTGAGTATTAGCAGATACTCCACCACCGACAATTAGTGACTTTGCATTGTATAGGTACAACGCTTCTCCAGTTTTTTTCACCAGCACGTCAGTGACTGCATTTTCAAACTCCATACAAAATGCCAATAACTCGTCCTCATCTAATGTATGTTTTTTAAGAGCGTATAATACTGCAGTTTTGAGTCCTGAAAACGAAAAGTTTAGATCACCGCTATGTAGCATAGGACGAGGTAGACGTAGGTCGTCTTTACAGATTAGAGATTTTTGTCTAGCTACACTGCTACGACGACTTATCTCAGGTCCTCCTGGGTATAGTAGTCCCATTGAACGTGCAGCTTTATCAAATGCTTCGCCTACTGCATCGTCAAGTGTCTGACCTACTTTTTTATATTGATGTTGATCTGTTATATGAACTATTTCTGTGTGCCCACCAGAAATCAAAAGTGCGACAGCAGGTAGTGCGAATGAGTTGATTTGATATTCATCTTTTGACATTGCTGTTAAAACAGATGCATATATATGACCCTCCATGTGGTTAATAGGGTATAGGGGTATGTTACACTCGGTAGCTATTTGCTTTGCGGCCTCTATGCCTACCCACAACGCAGGCGATAATCCTGGTCCATATGTAACTGCTACAGCGTCTAATTTTGAAAACTCGATACCTTCCATAGCCTGCTCTATCAAAATAGGTAAGGCTTTTATATGTTCACGTTTTGCAAGGTCTGGGTATACACCACCATGCGGCCTATGCATTTCTATTTGAGATACAAGTATATTTTTAAGTACTTTAAATTTTAAGTCCTTTGTATTTACAGTCTTATCCCCAGTTGTTTTTCTGAATTCCAGTAGTGTTACAGCGGTTTCGTCGCAACTAGTCTCTATTGCCAGCAATTTCATATTGTTATTATAGCACAAAGGGTATATACTTTTATATAGGTCTCAAGACATAGTAGAATATATAATTTTAGTCTAATGTCTTATCAGACTTTCTTTTGTAACAATTAATAATAATTAAAATCAATAAATAAAAACAGTATGCAATTTTTTAAACAGTATAATCACAGCGTAATACTACTTCTAGTTCGTATAGGAGCGGGGCTCGCATTTATATCTCACGGTTATGCAAAACTTATGACTCCAGAAATGTCTATAAATCTTTTCGATAAAGTAGGACTAGGAGGATCAAATATGATTATGTTTGTGGGTGCTGTAGAGCTACTAGGTGGACTCGCACTGCTGC
>JAYSXQ010000005.1:0-2428 GCA_043717115.1 bacterium
TCTCATTTTAAATGAAAACTAAAGTAAGTGTATTATAACAAAAAACTTAACATTTGCATACTTGTAATAGGTGTGGTAGATTTATGTTAGAAACTGAACATCAACCCGACTAAGGAGACTGAAATGATTCGATACTTAGGACCAAATAACGAATGCCAACAGCAATACGAGAAACTATGCGTACCTGGCGGTAAGTACAACCCACACTGCTGTATGCACAATCCGCACTTAAATGAGATGGAGTCTTGGAAACACCCCATATTAGTAGAGGTGGTGAAGAGAAAAACACGAAATGGGAACTATATCAGTAGAGAGATAGAGATGTCGACTACGATAAGATTTGTAAACGCACCTGACAGAGACTGGGAGACCATTGCACTATATGTCAACTTAGTAGCAAACTGTGGAGGTATAGTTGTTGACGATACATCTAACTCCCTATCTGAACTGGCGATAAAAATACTCCAGGCAGAAAAAGATCATATGTTGACTTTGATAAATCAAACAGCAACCTGTGTCACTGGAGCATGTGGATACACAACACTGCATGAAGTGATGGCGGGTTATCATCCTGAACTGGTAAAGCTAGATAAAACAAATACGTAAAATGGAAACGAGGTAGTAACAAGTAAACGGGTTCGCGAATGCGAACTCGTTTTTTATATGTATTTTTACCAAGAATATAGCGACTAGACCTGCAGATACTTTCTAACTGCTAACATAGCGGAAATAATAGATACAAATATACCAGACACTAGCAGTATGGCGAATAGTTCTAATAGGTGGTCCTTAAAATACGAAAATATGTTTAGTCCTTCGAAAAAAGATGTGGTGTGGTTACCCAGCCAAGCCACAGCTGGCCAGCAGATGATGATGGCTACAAATGATGCTACTACTCCGTATATAGCAGCCTCTACCACGAACGGACCACGTATATACATGTTACTCGCTCCCACTAGCTTCATAACGGATATCTCCTCACGAAATGTAAATATAGCCAGGCGTGTAGTGTTGTAAACTATTAAAATAGACATAATCATAAACACTATTGCCAATACATAACCGATACCAGAAAACCAAGTCACTACGCTCGTCAGTTTTTCTATGCTCTCTTTTACATCTACATAGTTTATCTTGTCTACTAGTGCCATATTGTCACCCAGAACCTTATCGCCTTCTATTTTTTTAATTATGCTTGCATACTGGTCAGTCTGTTTTGCTTGCACACTCATAGACGCACCAAATGGATTAGTGGCTATCTCACTCAACGCCTGCATAGTAGCCTCATCATCTGCGTGTTTTATTTTGAACTGCTGTAGGGCATCCTCACGTGATACAAAACTGACACTTTTTGTCTCTGGTAAGTTTTGTAAAGTACTCCTGATAGCGAGTAGTGCCTCATCGGTTGCCTCTGGCTTAAAATAAATACTGATATCGACTTTTGACTCCACTTGCGCTACAGTATAATTAAAAACAGCATTAAACAAAAATAGAGAGGTTATGATACACAGCGTGATGGTCAATATCAAAATACTAGACAGTGACACTGTCCTGTTTCTATAAAAACCTATGAATCCAGCTGCGAATATTCTTTTAAAAAGTGTCATATGTCTATTAGTTATTTTCTGTTAATTATTTTTGTCTGTTATATTTTACACTTGCCGACCTTGTCATCACGTATCACTCGTCCAGCCTCCATAGTTATTACCCTTTTCCCCAGATTGTCTATTACTCCCTTGTTATGAGTAGTTAATATAACTGTAGTACCTAGATCGTTTATCTTTTTAAAGATCTGGACTATGTCATAGGTGTTCACAGGGTCAAGGTTTCCAGTTGGCTCATCTGCGATTATTATCTCTGGTCTGTTAACTATAGCACGAGCAATTGCTACACGCTGTTTTTCACCACCACTCAGCTGGGATGGGAAATTATGCATTTTGTTTTTAAGGTCAACTAGGTCTAACACATGTGGCACGTCTAGTTTTATCTCAGCGTCAGACTTGCCAGCAGCCTCCATGGCAAACGCTATGTTTTCGTATGCTGTTTTATTTGGCAACAATCTAAAATCCTGGAACACGATACCAATTTTCCTACGATAATCATTAAGTGCGCGGCCACTTAGTTTGTGTATCGAGTTACTATGAAAAGACACCTTACCTGTACTTGGCTTTTCCTCGGCGAGTAGCAACTTGATCAATGTAGTTTTACCGGCACCAGAGTGCCCTACTATACTGACCAGTTCCCCCTTCTCTATAGTCATATTTATCGTGTCCAGAGTTTTTTGTCCGTTGTATTCTTTTGAAACATTCTCAAAATAAAGCATGTTTTAAGTATAGCATTTTTATATACATACTTATAATTTTTATACACAAACACTTATAAAACCCTCTATTTATAAATCTTTTTCTGCATCTATAAAGTTTTCTAT
>JAYSXQ010000041.1:0-4573 GCA_043717115.1 bacterium
TCCGGCGCCGCTCTTTATATTTTCTATAGTTTAAAAACTACTTCTTTGCTGCTGCTTGGCGTTGTTTGAACTTATCAACACGTCCAGTAGTATCGAGAGTCTTCTCTTGTCCTGTGTAAAACGGATGACATTGTGAACAGATCTCAACTGTAACACTTGGCAGTACTGAACCAATAGAAAATACCGATTTACAGCGCTCACAAGTGAACTCTGCATCTGTGTTGTATTTTGGATGTATATCTTTCTTCATAGTTGTATGATTATACTATAATTTTACTTATTTTGCAATATGTCTATCTTTGATTGTATATCATCTATTTTGCTCATTACTGATTTACCGTAGTAGCTAGCTGCTGTACTTTTTGCACAGGATCTTCCTGAGTAGTACTTACAGGCTGCATTTTTCTCATCAGTTGCGTCTTGAGTACCCGCGCCCAAGTCTTTTACAAAAAGAGCCGTAGCCATGATGGCATGATAGGCGTTCCATGGATCACCTTGTGTTGTACCTACAGCTCTCTCTATGCGGCTCTCTAGACCCATCCAAGTAGCAGGCATAAACTGTGATATACCCATAGCACCACCATAACCCTCGTACGCACATGATACTTTTGTATTGTTATAGTCTCTACCCAGAGCACTAGTAATTGTCTTAAAATGCGGCACACTGTCTGGTCTCATCTGTCCTCTAGTATCTCCATTTTTTACAGACACCAGTGTCCCAGCATCATCCTTAACCGTACACTGTCCGATATTGGTACCAAAATTGGTCTCTTGTCCTAGTATTGCCATTATAAAAACTGTACGCACTCCAGTGACTGAACTTGCCTGTTTTGCATAGTCATACAGAGTTCCGAATTGTAAGTTTGATCCGTCACGTAGGGCGTACAGGGCTGTACGTATTTCTTTTATACGTTTTTGTTTATCGCTAACCAGTTTTTGATATATTTTTTCTTGCCCTTTTGTCTCAGTAAGAATTGTTTTCTTTTGAGTTTTGTTACCTTCTATGTCTTTTTTTATACTCAATTGCTGGTTTTTTAATTGCTGTTCTTCTGTTTTGTTTTCTATCAGTTGCTCTTTTACTTGCGCTAGTTCATTTTTTGTATTTTTAACTACGCCTATAGAACTATTAAGCGAGTTTTTCAAGTCTGTAAACCTACTGACACTGTCTAACACCGATGAGATGGATGCGTCTCCAAGTGTTATCAGAGCCAAAGAGTTTTCTGGCGCTCTTTCTATTTCTCGTAGTACAGTCTGCATGACTATTTTTTCTCTTCCTAATTTCTCGTCCAGAGAGCTTATGTTTTTTGTTTTCTCACTGATATTTTTACTGATACTCCCGATAACTTTTTCACGAAGCTTTATCTCAGTTTCACTTTTTTTAATTTTTGTATCCAGTATTGTTATGTCTCTCTCTAGACTCTTACCCTGCTTTTGTTTTTCTGATATTAAGGATTGATGTTCTGCTATCTGACGTTCGAGCTCTTTCTCTTCAGATTGCAACTGCTCTTTTGATTGAGCGTTAGTTTTTTGTATTGGAAAATTGTAAATATTTAAAAACCCAAACATTAAAGTAAAGGCAAAAATATACTTACTTGTTTTTATAAGTGTCTGCATATATATAGTATAACAAAAAAGTCACAGATGTGTGACTTTTTTGTTAAAACGTATATAAGAAACTATTATACAGCTGGCTCTTCTCCCTCTTCTTCTTTCTTACCTTTCTTTTCTACATCAATTGCATCCATATCAACTGCTACTACCGCCTCGCTCAGGTCTTCGGTAGACTGAGCCACAACTGACATTATAACGTCATTTTCAGTAATGTGATATAACTCTACACCACTTGGTAGTTTTATATCTGCAACAGTTATATTAGATGAACTGTCAACTAGATTTTCTATACTAACCTCGAACTCATGTGGCAGTTTTGAAGGGTCAGCATTAACTGACAATTCATGCATAACTTTTATCAGGTTCATACCCGCCTTTACAGCTGGAGACTCACCTACAAAATTAATAGGGACATTAACGTGCACCTTTTGTCCTTTTTCTACAACGTATAGGTCAGCGTGTATCGGAAGGTACAAAACTGGATCCATCTGCACATGCTGAATCAGAACGTTTTCAGTGCTGTCACCAATCAGTTTTATAACGCTAGACTCTCCTGCTGCCTTGCGAACTTTTTGAAAATCTATTTTATTTATAAATATAGGCGTAGATACTGCGTGGGCACCATACATAACTGCAGGCATCATACCGTCAGTTTTCTCGCCTTTGTTTCTGTTTTTAACGTTTAATGTAAGTGTCATAATCCATGCATTATACTACATTTTTGATAAATACACAATTACATAGTAACAGTACAAAACTGTGCACATCTTTTACACAATGGAAACTTTACATTGTATACTATGTAACATGAGCAACCACAAAAATAGTCACACTTATTTTTCTCAATTTTTCAAAGACCACGATAAAGAGTCTGCTGTCAGTAATATGGTGTTGTTATTTTTAGGTTTAATTATATGTATATTTGCAGTTAATGCATACAATGATAAAAAAGTAGTCTCTCCATCAGTGGCACTATATAGTAGTTACAAAACTACTGCGGAGAAAAATATGGGTAGTACAGACTTGCTGGTTACAAAGTCTAATTACGAGTCTACTATATCTACCAATCCTAAAAACCCTTGGCTATATGAAAAGTACAGCAACTTTTTATTGACACTTGGGTATTTTGGAGACGCTCACGATGCAGCAGTTACTGCTAAAAAGTTAGCCACGAGGTACATGGCAGAGTATGGAAACAGTGCAGAGTTAGCAACACTAATCACAAATATAGACAAAACTATATCGCTTTCTGAAAAGTACATGCGCGGGGAATAGTTTGTAATATATTTAAATATAAATAACATATAAAATAAAAACGAACACAATGTGTTCGTTTTTTGTAAGTCTTGTTATTTTGCGTAGTTTATGATATTATATGTAGGTTATATTTAATAACAAACCTATTGTCGATAATCCTGTTTTTAGAGTTTTACTAATTAAGTAAAAAGCAAAACGAAACCAAACAGAGCGATAGTAGCACGCAACACCCTATTTCCGACTGCGTGCGGAAATTTTATTTTCAAACAGAAAAACAATTATGAAGAAAGTTATAGTAGAAAAAATAGTGAGCCCTCTCGAGCAGAAAATGATCGACGGTTCAAAAGCAATCAAGCTCGATGACATCATCGAAGGAACAGTTATAATCATAGATCGCTCGGCTGTGTATATTGACCTGGGACCGTACGGAACAGGTATCATATACGGTAGTGAGTACATCAACGCTCGTGAGATCATAAAACGTGTGAACGTTGGTGACACCATATCAGCAAAAATTATCCTAACTGAAAATGCGGATGGTTATGTAGAGTTGTCATTAAAAGAGGCACGCCAGGCCATAATCTGGAGCGAGGCAGAAGAGGCCATACGTGAAAAACGAACACTAGACCTAGTGGTAAAAGATGGAAACAAAGGTGGACTGATAATCGAGTGGCAAGGTATACAAGGTTTCTTACCTGCTTCACAACTAGACGAGTCTAATTACCCACGTGTTGAAGACGGAGACAAAGACAAGATAGTACTAGCTCTTAAAAAACTTATAGGCAAGAGATTGTCAGTACAAATCATAGCGGCACAACCAAAAGAAGGTAAATTGATATTTAGTCAAAAAGGTCAAAATACAGAAGGTAAAGTTGATTATGTTGAAGCTGTAGATGCGACAGGTGACTACAATGTTGGAGAGGAGGTTACGGGCACAGTAACTGGAGTTGTAGAGTTCGGTATATTTGTAAAACTTGCCGGCGGTATAGAGGGTCTAGTTCACAAGAGTGAGATAGACTGGGGCTTAGTTGAAGATACTCATAATCATGCAAAGGTTGGTGAAGTTATCAATGCAAAGATAATAGAAATCAAGGCTGGTAAAATATCACTATCACTAAAAGCTATGCGTGAGAACCCATGGAAAGAGGCAAGTACAAAGTATAAGAAAACTGACATAGTGTCAGGACTAGTTATCAAGTATAACAAGCACGGTGCACTGGTATCCATAGAGGAAGGTGTAGCAGGACTAGTACATATGTCAGAGTTTGGAAGTGAAGAGGCGTTACGTGCTAAAATATCACTTGGCAAAATGTACAAGTTTGAGATTACACTGTTCGAGCCAAATGAGCAAAAGATGACTCTTGCTTTTAAAGCATAATACTGATAATATAACTAGAAGAAATATAAATAGAACAATATGATAAATGTAATAGTAACAAAAAACAATAACGAGCCAGCACCAGCACTACTACGCCGTTTTCAAAAACGTGTACAAGACTCTGGAGTGCTACCTCGTGTTCGTAGTATCAGATATGCAGAGAGGGATTTGTCGAAACTGAAAACTAAACGTGCGAAACTTAAAAAGATCGCAGGTGGTGAAAAATACGCGAAACTTAAACGTCTAGGTGTGCAGATAGAAAGAAAGAAAAGAAAATAATAACAGTAGAAGAAATAGTAAGAATATTTCTAAAACATAAAAGTGCGG
>JAYSXQ010000042.1:0-13077 GCA_043717115.1 bacterium
TATACTTATCCTAACTATTGTAGTAAACACCCATGCCCATCACATACAGTATCATAAACATAATGACAACTAGAAGCAGTGATATCATCATGGATTTTGCATATTCTATATTTTTAATAGGTGATAAGACAGTATCTTCTATAACTACCATTTTTACTGGGTCTTTGTTCACAATTACAGTTGGAATGGAAACTGTAATTTGAGGCTGGTTTTCCTGTTCATTGGTAGTTATTTGGCTAGGTGTTTGACCAGATGTTTGACTAGGTGTTTGGTTTTGCATATCGTTTTCTACTTTTGGTTTTTGCCTATGAAAACTTAAAGTAACTGGTATATCCATAGATTTATTTTGTTTTGGTTTTCACAACTGGAGTAACAGACACTTCTTCGATGCTAGCTCTTAGACTTTCTATTTCTTTCGTCTTACCAAAAAGTTTTTCCATTTGTGTAACTACTGTTTTCGCGTCATCTATTGATCCTAACTGTTTAAAAGCTAGTGCCAAGTAGTAGTAGCCTACTGGATTATTTGGTGATAGTTGTACGACAGCGTAAAACTGCTCAGCTGCCTCACGTGGCCTATTTTGGGCACTATACAAAAGAGCGAGTTGCATGCGAGTATCAGGGTTTTGAGGATTACTCATAACTGCTTTTTCTGCAAAGTCTACAGCTAATTTTGTGTCTTGTTTTGATGCATAGTATTGACTGTATGTGTATAAAGCTAAAGTAGATGAAGGATTAACCTGTAGAGCTTGATTTAAGAAACCTAAACCTTCTGTTTCTTTTGAAAAACCAAAAGAAAGTTTTGCTTTTATTGTGTCCACGGTGTCCTTATCCGTAACTATATCCCTTGCTTTGTTGTAGGCTTCTATGGCTTTATCGTACCCTGTATCCTTTGTCAGTATTATTGACTGCTCATATGCACGACCCAGAGCCAAGTAGTTTTGTGGATTTTTGTCATCGTATGTCACAGCTTTTTGAGCGTCTTCTATTTGACTCTTTATCAAAGCCATGAATTTGTTTTGCAATTCCTCTGTATTTGTGGCTTTTTGCTCTAGTATTTGATTAGTTGCTATACGATTAAGATCGACTCTACCTAGATAGTAGACATCAAACGGGGCTATGGATATTGCTGTGTCTATTTCTTTACTTGCGTTTATGTAGTCACCCTTTGCTGCATAGTTACTAGCACTTATAAAATGCTCAGCTGCTATGGCTCTAGTTACCCAGTTAGCAGACCAAACCAAAACTATTACACCGGCGACAGATAGCACATACTTACTAATTTTTGGTATTTCTGAAAAAATAATACCCCTCTTTTCTACAAAAAAAGAAATCAGGGACCCAATTAAGACAGTACCCGAAAATGTGAAAGCGTAGTTTAGTAGTGTTCCATATGATATTAGTGGTATAGACAGATAACCTGTATAACTAACAATTTTAAAGTTATATCTGATTAGTATAAAATTAACTAGTGTTATAACCAAAGCGTAAATAGCCGTACCAAAAGCTATTTTTCTAGGTAAACCTTTTAGCTCTGCTGAAAATGCTAGAGCTAAAAAGAGAGACAAATATGTTACTGTTGCCCATGGATATATACCTTTACCAAAAAGAGCAAAAGAGAAACTTGAATCTGCGAGTATCGCTGCGACAATTGCTGATATTATACCAACGGAAACTAGTGACACTGTCAAAAGTGATGCATTTTTATTTTTAGAGAAATTGGACACTACATAAAATGTACAAATGGCCAAAGAGATAAAGGCCGCAAGTATAGAAGTATTAGCCCATGCTGGAAAAGTGCTATTGTATATAAACCCACTGGTTAAAACTAGTGGCATTATGGCAAAGATGTATTTAAATATTTTTTGTGTGTTTTTCATTTTTTTGTGTTTTTTAATTTATTTTAATAGTATGTATAAAAGTAACCCTAGAATAACCAGAAACAGTATGATGTCTAAACTTATTATCCCCCACTCTTTGTTATTACTGTCAGTATTTTGAGTAATAATAGTTGGAGGGGTTTCTATTATCTGTACTATTGGTGGTTGATAAGTCGGTGAAGGTTGATATACTGGAGCACTTGATACTGACGGTCTTTGTGGTATGGGATCTAGCGATACTGTTTGAGGTGCTCTATGACTCAGAGAATTATCTATTTGCCCGGGTCTCTGTTGCGACATAAAGTCTCCTATGTCTTTTGGTATTTCTATTTTTGGTTGCTCTTGTATCTGTATTAGTACTTGTGTTGGTACTTGCACTACAGCAGGAGTTGTTTTTTGAGGAACTTGCGTTGGAGTTTGTACTACTGACTTTTCTCCGGTATAGTTAAAATCTTGAAACACTTTTAGTCCTTCGTTTATATCATGCATATCCCATCCACTGGCAGTGAGCAAGTTACGCAGTGACTCAGCTGTAAGGTTTTTGTTGATAGAAATTATCCTACCTAAAACGTCTTTTATAGTGTCTATGGTCATTAGCACTAGTATACTTGCTAACTGCCTTATAGGCAATAGGAAAAGTCCACATGTTTGTATTAATTATATTTGAATATTACTTTGTAATATGTTAGATTTGACGTAGACAAAAGAAAACAGAGCAAAGGAAATTATATGGGAATATTTAAGTCCTCAAAACTGAGCATAGCGCTAAGGCAGGCTAAAACTACAAAAGACTGCTGGGAGGTGTGGGTAGAATCAGAAGTAGGAAGCAGTGAGGAAAAGAAATCCATTTTAAAAATGGAAATCTTAGCTACAAAAAAATGCGCCTCGGATAAAACTCCACTAGACTGCGTCTCTACTATACGGACTTTAAAAAAGTACTGTTCTGCACGTCCAGAAATATTAGAGAAGCTAGAAAGTAGATTGGAGACGCTTATAAAAATAGAATTAGAACAAGTTAAGACGTTAGATGGTTTAGTGTATTTGTACGAGACGTGTATACCCTACACCCACATAAAGGCAGCTGTAAGAATTGAACTTGAAAATGTATTACTAGAACTACTTGAAAAATCAGACACATTAAACGAAGCAATTTTTGTATTTAAGAAAATCAGAACAGAGATGTCTGTTAGAGGTGTAGCTATTAAAATATTTGAAAAAATACTGAGCAGGAGACTTTTTAAGTCTTTGACGGTGCGCGAATGTTTTGAAATATTCACCTTGTTTTACAAAGAAAAAGATCTTTTAGGTCTTCGTTTATTGGTTTACAAAAAAGCGCTCACGCTTGCAAAAAATGCCGGCGACCAAGCTTTGGCTGTGGTTATAGCAAAAGGCAGCACAACAGAAGAAGTAAATGACGTGACTAGATGTATGGAAAAATAAACACAAAAACGCACTTTTATAGTGCGTTTTACTATTTACTTTTGTATATTATTTTGCGATACTAGGTACATCTTGATGACTAGAAAACAGACCGCAAGAGAGATAACACCAAAATACATATTTGTAGTCGGTGGAGTCATCTCTGGGGTTGGTAAGGGCATCACAGCGAGCAGCATTGCACAGATACTACAACATCGTGGACATACAGTTACCAATATAAAAATAGACCCTTACGTTAATGTCGATGCTGGTACTATGAACCCTACAGAGCACGGTGAGGTTTTTGTACTAGATGATGGTTATGAAACAGACCAAGACATGGGTAATTATGAGAGGTTTTTAAATGTTACATTACCCAGCGACAACTACATGACTACTGGTCGTGTATATCAGTCAGTGATAGAAAAAGAACGTAGTATGCACTATCGTGGTGCATGTGTTCAAGTCGTACCACATGTTCCTATGGAGGTAATAGAGCGTATAAAAATAGCACAGAATAGAGCTTGTGCAGAAGTGGTAGTGATTGAGATCGGTGGCACCATAGGTGAATATGAAAACATACTATTTTTAGAGGCGGCACGTATGATGAAAATAGAATCGCCAAATGACGTAGCAACAGTAATGGTTTCTTACTTGCCTATACCTTCAACTGTAGGTGAAATGAAGACAAAACCAACGCAACATGCTGTACGTACGTTGCAGTCTTCTGGTTTATGGCCAGACATGATAGTAGCTCGTAGCGCTATACCTATGGATGCAAAGCGAAAAGAGAAGTTAGCATTTTTCTGTAACATAAAACCGGAATACATAATCTCAGCGCCGGATGTAAAGAGTATATACGAAGTACCTATAAACTTTGAAAAAGAAAATGTTGGCGACATATTATCCGATGTATTAAAACTAGAAAAAACAAAATCAACTAAACGTAAATTACTAGGCATAGAAAGTAAAAAAGACTGGGCTTTATTTATAAAAAAATCAAATACATCAAAAGAAGAAGTTAAAATAGCCATAATCGGCAAATACTTTGACACTGGAGAGTTCATACTTTCTGATGCATACCTCTCTGTGATAGAAGCTATCAAGCACGCCGCTTATGCGCAAAACAAAAAGCCTATAATAAGTTGGATCAATTCTGGTCTATTTGAAGTTTCTAAAAAGATAAGTAGTGCAGAAGTAAAAAAGAACTTGAAAACACTGGTTGATTACGCTGGCGTTATAGTGCCTGGCGGATTTGGATCACGTGGTATAGCTGGAAAATTAGCAGCTATACAGTATGCGAGGGAGAATAAAATACCCTATCTAGGGTTATGTTATGGTATGCAATTAGCAGTTATAGAGTATGCAAACAACGTCACAAAAATTACTGGAGCTACTTCGCAAGAGCTAGACGAAAAGGCAAAACATAAAGTCATACATATTATGGAGTCTCAAAAGGAAAAATTAGAAAATGCAAAATATGGAGGCAGTATGAGACTAGGCAGTTACACGGCACACCTAACACCCAAGAGTTTAGTCGCGAGTCTTTATGGCTCACAGATTATCGCAGAACGTCATAGACATAGATATGAGGTGAACAGTGACTATGTAGAACAGATCAAAAACTCGGGACTGATATTTTCCGGCACTTCACCTGATGGACAATTGATGGAGTTCATCGAGCTACCACGCTCCATACATCCATTTTTTGTCGGTACTCAGGCTCATCCAGAATTCAAGTCCGCTCCCACATTTCCCCACCCCCTCTTCACTGGTTTTATAAAAGCCGCGAGTAAAAAGAAATAAGTTCTAGTTTCTCTTTTCTACTTAGTTTTTTTAGCTCTACTTCTCTCGCTCTGCAGTCTTTTAAAGTTTCAAATGTTTCGGAGTATACCAAAACTACCGGTCTGCGTATTTTTGTATAGTGAGCACCTGATTTTAAGTTGTTATGTGAATGAAGTCTTTTTTCTATATCATTAGTACTACCAACATACAGTGTCTCGTCTCTACATTTTAGTATATATGTATAGAACATATATACAGTATATCAAAAACTATATATTATAGAGTGGCGGTTTCTATACAAGCGTTTAACTCTTTTGTTTTCGTCCATCCGCATTTACCATCTGCCTGCCTACCGCATGTGGCATTTTTGTAACAAGCGTACTCTGCTCTGTATACACAAGTCGAAACTATACCAGCTTTATCAGAACATATTTCACCAGAACATCCACCCACAAAGCACTTGCCTAGTGATGGTTGCTCTGTTACAGTTTTTGATATTTTTAAAACTTCGAGGGTTATTGTATAGTCTTTTTCTAAAATAGAAGTACCTTGTTTTGGATAAGGTGTAGCAGATAGGAAACTGATACTTTGTGTTTTCGTGTTGAAACTTTTACCCAAGTCTATGACATGAGTTGTAGTTAATGTACCATCAGAAATCTGCAGTTCTGCTTTTACTGTACCGGCCCATATACATGTTACTCCTGTTGGACATCTACTGTCGTCAGAGACTTTTATTAGTTTTATACTCCCACCAGAAAAATATAGAGTCTCTCCGACTTTCAAACTAACTTTTCCATATGGAGTGTATTTTATAACCTGTTGCTCTGTATTTGTGGCTGTAGGCGTTACATATATTGGTGCCTTTTCTATAGAATTATCTTTTACATAAATACTAGCTACTATAGCAAAAGATACAGCTACCAAAGCCAAAACACCAAAAAGACTAAAAACTCCCCACTTTAATTTTGAGTTATTCATATTATATATAACAAAACTGACTCGTTAATGTGACATTACAGATGACTCAATCTATAATTTAGTGTTTATGTCCATGTGGAGATAGATCTTCTGACCTAAAAACTTTTCCGTACAACATGTATGAGGCTATGAGTGTTGTGATCGGTACGGCCAACACCAGCCCTATACTGCCGATCAGTATACGCACTATCTCGGTTGCGAACACTTCACTGTTTAGTATAAACAGTACGCCTGTAGTAGCGCTCTGTATCAGAAGTATAAGAGGAAGAGATGCACCCACATAGGCTATAGCAAGAGTGTTAACTAGTGCACCTATATGTTCACGACCTATACGTAATGCTCTGGTGTATACGCTAAACCGTGAACTGTTGTCACTCGCTGCGTATAACTCCTCAACTGATACAGCTTGACCTATAGCAATGTCGTATAGTACTCCAAGTAGTCCGATAATTATACCACCAAAAAGTAAACCCACCATGTCTATGGATCCTTTTGTATCCATATGTAAAAAAGTGCTTTCTTCAGATGAAAAACCGCTCAGGTGTGCTGCATATACAACATAATAGGCAGTTGCACCAGTTACTAAAACAGTAGATATCATACCGAGCACAGCAGAACTGGTGGTTCTGTTAAAACCATGTGTAATATAAGACCCTAGTATGATAATAAAAGACGAAACCAGTATACTGATAAGTACAGCGTTGTACCCTGCATATATGCTTGGTACTAGTATGTAAAATATCAACCCTATACTACCCACCAAACTCGCCAACCCTCTCACACCCTGTTTACCACCAAAAACAAAAAGTAATATTAAAAATCCGAGAGCCAAATACCCTAGCACGTCCAGCCTATATGGATCACTAACTGACCAGTTATCTGTTCCGTCTAGTCCGTTCCACTGATGGCGAGCATAAAAAGTGTCTCCTACTTTTAACTGTGTATAGTCGTTTTTAAAAATTACCACATTGCCCTCATCATCGCCTTCTAGTATCTCTACTTTTAAAGTCTGTGATACTACAGGCAAATCTACACCTGGTATGTTGCTGGTATTAGTATCTGAAACTTCTAAGACTTTTGCCTTTTCAAATTTTTGTGTATCAGGTACAATAGTTGCGCTAGTTGCAGAAAAAGTACAGGACAGAAAAACGATAACAGTTATCGTAAAAGATGCTATTTGTGCGAGACTTTTTTTAAAAACTATATTTTCCATATATGAATTATAGCACAAAACAGATGCTCTATATCTTGATAATGATTAATGTTTAAAGTATTAACTATCTTTCTATTATATGGTACACTACTTTATAGTGACAATTTTTAATTGACCTGTGTCATGTTTCTTTACCAAACTTAATTACAACTTATGATAAAAATCACCGCAAAAAAAGCCTCAACATTAATATCCCTCTTTCTTTTACTTACAACATCGTCTGCAGCATTCGCCGCAACCACTCCATCGTTTGGAGCAGTTTCTGGTTACGGGGTACTCTCTAGTACGTATACAAATACTTCACCTACAACAATAAACGGAAGTGTAGGGTTTACAACAGGTCCAGCCGTTACCCCTTCTGGAACACATACAAATTATGGCTCTGCTGCTCCGTATGGATCCGCAGGAACAGACCAAGGGGTTCTTTTAAACGCTCTTAACGTGCAACCATGTACATTCACCTTTGCCCCGGGCGCAATAGATCTTTCTACGGACATAACGCATGGCGCCATTGCTTCATATGCTCCTGGTGTGTATTGTAGTTCAGGTGCAATGAGTGTTAGCGGACCGCTTACACTCAGTGGGAGTGGCACCTATATCTTCAGGCCAGTCGGAGCTTTCACCACTGCAGCTGGAACCAATATTTCAGCAAGCGGTGCAAATGCCTGTGATGTCTTCTGGACTCCAAGTGGCGCGTCTACACTCGGTGCGAACACGACATTTTTCGGAAACATCATTGATAATGCTGGAATTACGGTTGGAGCAAACACTACCTGGACAGGAAGCGCTCTAGCTTTTGGAGGAACAGTAACCACTAATACTTCAACAATCACTCCTGCTATCTGCGGAACTCCTGTCGTCATACCGGCACCAGTCACTATAGTCGCAACTACTACACCCGTCACTATAGTTGCAACTACTACACCAGTCACTATAGTTGCAACTACTACACCCGTAGTAGTTACTCCTGTCGTCATATCGACACCAGTCGCGACCAATACACCAGTACTAGTAGTTACTCCTGTTGTTCCAGTACCGGTCGTTATCGTTCCAGCCGTTACCTACCCAACACTCCCTAACACTGGGATTGAACCACAGAATAAAAATACTTTACTTGTCGTATCTCTCCTTGTAGTCTTGATTTCAGCGACAGGTTTACTGTTCATCTCATCTAGAAAAAAGACAGCTCTTTAATTTCTACTGCTTATTAAAAAATCACCCGTAGTGGGTGATTTTTTGCAAATTATCTTATGTTCAAAACATTCATATCGAAACTGCTACTTGTATTCCTTGTAAGTGGACTTGTTCTGACTGCGTATTCCCTATCGCGCACATATGAGCAAAATTCAGCTTTCCCTACTATAACTATTCCTCTTTTGCCTGTGCCTTGGCAAACCTCCGTTACACCTGTACAGTTGCAAATTCCCAGTCTTTATATAGATGCTCCTATCGAATCTGTCGGTATAACCGCAACCGGAGCGATGGATGTCCCTCGAACTATAGAAAATGTAGCTTGGTTTAGCTTGGGTGTGATTCCAGGTGAAACCGGAACTGCTGTCATCGGTGGACATTATGGATGGAAAGATCAAAAAGCCTCTGCCTTCGATCGTTTACAACAAGTGCAAATCGGTAGCTTAATTCATATCACTTCCACTAACGGAACTGTAGTTACATTTAAAGTACAAGGAGTAAAGACATACGCATGGAACGCAGATGCACAAGAGGTATTTATTGCTACAGACGGAAAGTCGCACCTTAATCTCATTACGTGTGCCGGAACATGGGATACAAAAAATAAAACATACCTAAAGCGTGTTGTGGTATTTGCGGATAAGTTGGAATAGCCGTAATAGATGAAAACAAAATACACAGAGCAGAACTAGCTGCATCTATTATGTGTATGACACAGTCAGATGCGTATAGTAAAATAAAAAATCAAGTATTTGATAAAGTTAAAAATTAACAACAAAACCCCACAACAATAGTTGCGGGGTTTTGTTGTTTTACAAATATACAGATCGCTCTCAGCGATACACTATTTCGCAACACCTCTATACATAAAAGCTAAAGCCTTGTATTTTAATTCAAACTTTTCTAACTTCTCAATTTTAAAACCAGCATCTATAATTAAATATTCTATTTTCCTGTTTAAATTACAACCACCTAATAGGCACTTTGAAAAAGGATTTAAAATATTTTGTAATTTAGATATGAAAGATTTATTTGACTTTCCGTGCTCTAAAAAGTAAAATTTTCCATTTGGTTTTAAAACTCTTTTAATTTCTTTTAGTGCAACTATTGGATACGCAATACTGCAAAGACTCCAAGTTGACACAACGGAGTCTACTGAGTTATCTGGGAGTGATATATGTTCCGCAGAATCCTTTAAATGCTTTACTGGGAACTTGGCAATATTAATATTTTTTTTCCAAATATCAAACACTTCCTGTGATGGCTCGAGTGCGTAGAGCTTACTTATATTTTTGTAATAAGGAATATTTAAACCAGTTCCAAAACCAACTTCTAAAACTATACCTTCAGTTTGTGAAACTGTACTACTACGCAACTCCTCCATCCCTTTTCTGCTCATCGAGATATCTAAAATTTTTGGGAAAATGTACTTGTTGTATAGATTCATATATTTAACCCTCTTGTACTGTCTCTAATTGGTGTGGCTATCGGGATTTGAACCCGAACTGAGGGTTCCACAAACCCTAGTGCTAACCATTACACTATAGCCACCATCTAAAACTTAAACCAAAAACTGATGACTTTTTAGGATTAAACCTACCATAACACACATGTGGACTATGTATTAAGACTTATATAATAACATAAAAATATGCTAAAGTAAAACTAAACTTTATTTTAATATCTAGAAAAAATGTACTAATTGTGTTAGTATTACATACAGGTTTACGATTAAATAAAATATGCCCAGGTGGCGTCGATAAGTTCCTTTTGGGAGCCAATTTCGCCAACTGGGTTAGTTTTAAAATAAAATATGCCCAGGTGGCGAAATTGGTAGACGCACTACCTTGAGGTGGTAGCGGGATTCTTCCCGTGCTGGTTCAAATCCAGTCTTGGGCACCAAAACGAAAACAACACTATTATAGTGTTGTTTTCGTTTTGTATTTTTATCGCTTAACTATTCTGATGCTGCTACTTCCTCTGTTTCTGGCACTACCTCTCTTGCAGTAGTCACACCATTTTTACTGACACGTTTTGTGTCTACTTTCATACGGCGACGTACATCACGGACAGCTTTTTCACGTACATAGTATAGTTTTGATCTACGTGTTATGGCATGTCTCACTATTTCTATCTTGTCTATATTCATAGAGTACAGTGGAAATATACGCTCTACACCAACTCCTGATGCCACCTTGCGTACAGTAAATGTAGCTCCGGCTTCTGCTCCGTGTTTTCTGGCTAGCACCAAGCCTTCAAATGCCTGTAGACGCACTTTTCCATCGGAATCTTTTAGTTTGCTCCATACACGCACGGTATCTCCGCTTGCAAACTCTATATTTGCGCGGCCCTGCATGTCTATTGCAATAGTATTTAAAATAGTATTTGTAGTCATAGTCATAGTATTCTAACATAAAACCCAGACTCTTTCAAGTCTGGGTTTTATGTATTTTTTAAAATTTTACAAAGACTATTTTGTCTAAGTAAAAATTAACAGAAATTAGTTTGTACGATTGTATCCTCCGTTGTTTCCTCCTTCGTATCCTCCTGTACTTCTCTCACGTTTCTCCATTGGTTTAGCAATGTTAACGAGTAGTCTGCGGCCATCAAAGTCTTGATCATGGAACATGTTTATAGCTTTTTGAGCCTCGTCCTCTGTTGAAAACTCGATAAAACCGAAACCGCGTGAACGATTATTCATCATCTTGTCACGTGCAATCATTACTGATACTACGTTACCTGCTTGCGCAAAGTGAGCTTTTAATTCTTCTTCTGTGGTTTTAAATGGAAGACCACCAACATATACTTTTGAATTATTCATTTTATTTTCACTTTGTGCGCCCCTGGCAAACTTACTAACGTTGCAGTATCACCCAAAGTTTGTACATTATACCATTATTTAATTGCAAAAGTCAATAGGTAAAAATTAAAATTAAAATAGGTTGTGTATAATTAAAAATACCAATATAAAAAAGCACCGCCGTAGCGATGCTGTTATTTCCCTATTTTTTGTTTTTATTTACAGAGCGTAGAGCTCTGGAAATATAGCGCCGTACTGGCCAAGGAAGTTTTCCCAAGAGTTGTCAAAGGTTACGACTCTTGGAGTCCTTTCAACTACACGCGCAAGTTGGTATTTGTGTACCCGTTTTTCGTTGATGCATTTACGGCGTGGACGGTTACTGCCGCGACGAAAGTCATCTGCGTAATGTTCTTTTTTCGCTTTTGCGTGTTGAGTGGCACAAGTGAAGTTTGCAGCTTCGCAGTCTGCGACACTAACGTGTTCTGGAGACCAACAGTCTTTATCACCAAAACGCTGAACCAACTGCTCGACCGTGTCGTCATGACTCATAACCACTTGCCCGTAAGGACTTTTCAAAAAAGCAAAGTGTCCGACACGATCAACAACTGTCATGTTGCACGGTGCAAATGCTTTTCCTGCGTAATTACCTGAAACCATAACCGTTCTCCGTTAAATAGATTGAATTTAAAAACGAAATTGAAACGGGTTTTAAACAACATTACCCACTTTGCATTATACTACATACACCACTAAAAGTCAATGTCTCTATTTACTAACAAAGTACTCATTTACCTTTTTCTGCATATCGGCAGGCATTGGCGAGGCTACGGATATTTCCCTGCCACGCAACTTGAACTCTATTTTATAGGCGTGCAACATGCACCTATTAGCAGCAAGCGCTCCAGAGCGACTACTATATAACTCATCCCCGATAATCGGATGCCTGATACCCCTCAGATGCACCCTTATCTGATGTGTACGACCCGTCATTGGGTACACCTCGACATATGTGTACTTTTTGTCTATACTTCTGGCCAGCACTTTGTACCTGGTGATAGCTTCACGCTCGGTACCACGGTGGTCTTGGGCGTATTGATCCACTATAGTTTTCTTTCTAAAGTCACTTTTAGCACGTGCAATAGGTGTGTCTATTAGTCCTGTATCGTTGCGTACATTACCCTCTACTATTGCCCTGTAGATCTTTTTTATTTTATGGTCTTTGAATATGTTTTTCATATCAATAAAACTTTCTGGATTTTTACACAGTATGAGCGCGCCTGTAGTATCTCGGTCTAGTCTGTGTACTATGCCAGGACGCTGTATACTACTCAGCCCCTCATCCCCGTCGTGATCCAGCTCTATATCTTGACCCACACCCACCATATACGGAAACTGTTCTGCTATCATGTCAGATAGAGTGACCTCGGTACTGCGACCGTCACCATGTACCATAACTCCTGCTGGCTTGTCTATGATAACTACACGATCATCCTCGTAAAGCACTTTTAAGTCTCCAGAAAGGAAAAGACTTTCTGGTTTTAGTGATTTTACTTTTTTAAGTGCCTCATCGATAAATGTAGAAAGTTTCCCTTTTTTCGGTGCTTTAGTCGTTACTTGAGTTTTTGAAGGTACTTGATTTTTTGTCATATATAGAGTATTATACTAACATATTTGCATCTAAATAAATAGGTACAAATATGTTAGTTATAAAATAAAATACGCGGGTGATTAGCTCAGTTGGTAGAGCAGCGCTTTTACACAGCGAAGGTCAGAGGTTCGAACCCTCTATTACCCACCATACAAATTCTAAACTA
>JAYSXQ010000043.1:0-12955 GCA_043717115.1 bacterium
GCATTTTATATCCGTTTAGAGTATAATAATTTTGGATTAATATATTAACTTTTTTAGGAGATTATTGTGAATAAAAAAACAATAGGTGTGTTCAGTCAAAACGACTTGAGAGACTTGATAAGCGCTGGCCACTTAAAAACAACTTATGGATTTGATAAAAAACATGTGGGTCCAGCATCTATTGATGTCACAGTTGCCAGAAATGAAGCGTATCGCCTCGAGTGGTTTGGTCCGCCCAGCGGTAAACGAGGTGAAAAAGTTAGAGACTTGTTGCCAAGTTTTGGTGCAAAACCAATTAACATGGGGCATATACTTGTTCCTGGTGAGACATATATAGCATTAGCTAGTATCTCTGTAAATCTTCCAAAAGGAATATATGGATACGGTAATGCAAAGTCAACAAGTGGCCGTAACATGTGCCTTTCTCGTACAGTTGCGGACGGTATCGAAGGGTATGACTCGTTAGATAATCGTACTGATGCTTGGTCAGGTGAGGTTTGGCTTGTTATTGAGCCGATGGTGTTTCCAATCATACTTACAGATCAAGAGTGCTATTCTCAGATACGTTTTTTTGATGGAGACTCCAGGTTTTCAGAGATAGACCTTAAAAAACAATTACAGAAAAAACCTCTACTGTTGAGACAAGATGGAACACAGTACGCAGAAGGCGAACTCAGTATTAAGTCAAATGACGGGTCCGTATTTACAACCTTATATGCAAAAGCGGGTAAGCTAGTTGGTTTTCATGTAAAAAGAACTAGAAAGCCACTTGACCTGACTGCAAGAGGATTAAATCCGCATGAATACTTTGAACCAGTTTATGCACAAGAGGATCCAAGTGACCCAGATGGTGGTAGGATTACTCTAGAACCAGGAGAGTTTTACTTACTTTCTCCAAATGAAATGGTTGATGTACCCGTTGATCTTTGTTCGGAATTAGCGATGCTTGATCCGCGTGCTGGACTGTTCTTTCCGCATTTTGCAGGATTCTTTGACTCAGGTTTTCGTGGGGTGCCGACTCTAGAGGTCATGGCACCACTACAAACTACACTTAGACACCGTTCCATCGTTGGACGTTTCCGTTATGAACGCATGAGGTCTGATACCATCTCATACGAGTTGACTGGCAATTATAGCGGTCAAGTTCGTACCACACTTCCAAAACAGTTCAAAATGCTAGAAGATTGGAAACTTGCAATGGCCTAAATATATTTATATATAAATACCCCCGCGATGCGGGGGTTGTTTTTGTATTAGGTGGCAGACCTTATCTTCTCATAATAACTAAATGTGATCGGTATATCGCTGTCACGTGAGGTTATGTGTTTACTTCCTATGTTTTTGAATGGGTATCTTTTCTCCAATTCTAAAAACTCAGCACTCATAACGTACCCATGATCTTCGGAGCTTCCTAGCATTACACCATTTACCGGACCATAGTTCTTTCTTACAACTGTCAGAAAAAACTGATCTACTAGTTCTATGTGTTTAGACAGTACGTGGTTTATTAACTGTTTTCCACCGATTATATAAATGCGCTGAGCATCTTCTGAACATGCTAAAAGATACGCATTTAAAAATGTTTCGCATCTAGCTACTCCAGGTATTAAAACTTTTTTGCTACTAATCACAATGTTTCGTCTATCAGGCAGAGGTTTATATTTTTTAGGTAGTGAGTCATAAGTGTTCATACCCATAATAACAGTATTACCTTTTGTGTGTTCCACAAAATGTTCCATGTCTTCTGGTACTTCTGATTTACCTTTTGTTACCCAAGCCAGACCGTTTCTATAGCCGTAAACACCGTCTTTTGAAACTGCAGCAATGATGGCTACGACTGGTTTTTTGATTACTGCTTTTGTGTTCATTTTTTACCTCACACTTTCACTATAAACTTGTTGTAAATAAAAATCTTGTCTAACTCTAACACGAGCAAGTGCTATAGGTCAAGTTTTTATATTTTATTTTATGATATAATATAAAAATGAAAATAGCGGTAATGGGCCCTCAAAACACAGGAAAATCAACATTCATAAAAGACTTTTTAAAGAATTTTCCCAATTACACGACGCCTTTTGAAACATACAGAGACGTGGTTAGAAAAGAAGATTTGATTATAAATCAAAAATCAAGCATAGAGAGTCAAAAATCCATACGAAACTTTTTATTTACTCAGATCAAAACAAATATAGAAAAAAATATAGTTTTTGATAGATGTGTGATAGATAATTATGTATATACATATGTTCAGTATGAGTCTGGGTTGATACCAAAGACTTTTGTGGATGAAAGTTACAAAATGCTACTAGATGGTTTAGAATATATAGACATGTATATATTTATACCAGCAGCAGTGAGTGTTACTCTTGTTAATGACGAGTTACGAGATACAGATAAAAACTACATAGATGCAGTCAATCATCATTTCTTGCGTGTACTTTTTCAATTATCAAAAGAACAAAACATTAATATAAAAGTCATATCAGGAAACAGGGAACAGAGAATAGAACAGATAAAGCATATAGTATAATTTTGATTTTAATAAACCCCCGCAAGTAAAACTTGAGGGGGTGTTTTTATTTTGAAACAGGAGCTGGAATGTGCGGACCAGGGAAATAGTCTACAAACTCGATGTCTTCAAAAGTGTAATCAAATATACTGTCTCTGTGAGTCAGTTTCAGTTTTGGAAATGGTTTCTGTGGCTGAGATAGTTGCAGTTTAATTTGATCAAAATGATTTTTATAAATATGGCAACTACCACCAACCCAGATGAACTCTCCAACTTCGAGATCACATACATCCGCGACCATGTGCAACAGTAGCGAGTAAGAGGCGATGTTAAATGGAACGCCGAGGAACCAGTCGCAACTTCTCTGATACAACTGCATAGAAAGTTTTCCAGCTTGAACACGGAATTGAAAAAGCACATGACAGGGCATCAGGGCCATTTTTGACAGCTCTGGCACATTCCAAGCGCTAACTATCTGTCTACGGCACTCTGGATTATTTTTGATGCGGTCTATCACCCAAGTGATCTGATCCACACCACCAAAGTCTCGCCACTGTTTTCCGTACACAGGACCTAGATTGCCATCTGTGTTGGCCCATTCGTCCCATATTTTTACTCCGTTATCTTTTAAATACTTAATGTTTGTATTACCTGAAAGAAACCACAGCAGCTCATGAACAACTGATTTAGTGTGTATCTTTTTTGTTGTAAGTAGCGGAAAACCATTCGACAAGTTAGCTCGCATCTGCACACCAAAAATATCACGCGCAGGAGTAGCTGTTCTGTTTCCCATGTCTATACCACATCGCATTATCGTATCTGCAGTTTGCAGGTATTGAGATTCTATGTTATCAGGGAACTGCCCAGACGGGAAATAGGGCACATCATTTCCCTCAAAAGGCTTGTATACAGAAGTGTCAAAGTTCATAAGAAACCTTCTTTCAGTTTTGACGAAATTGTCTATTTACAACTCTAACACATTTTTAATCATATGCAAATATTGAAAAGTTTACTTTAAAAGCGTAATATGTCAGTAGACGGTAAACAAAATAGTTAATTAAAACCTTAAAAGGAGAAATTCATGTCATCAGCAGATACTGGATTAGCCGAGTCAAAGTACCCTATAATAGGGGGAATGTTTATAGATAATAGCGAGCAATATATCATCAGTTCTATCGCTATATATGTAGATAGCAGATACGCAGAGATAGGTATATCTCGCGGTGTACCATACACAGAGAGTGAAAGGACTGTAGGCAAGAAAACTAAAACTGTAAGAAGAAGAACTAATATAGACAGATTAACCTGTGATGATCTAAAAATTGCTTGGCGTTCAGCTATGCAAGCGTTATCTATAGAGTTCGATAAGATGATTACGCTGCACAAGCGTTCTAGGTCTTGGTTCGAAAGGAGGCACGGATTTAACTATATTGAAATGTACTCAGGGTATTATGTGACTGTCTCTAGAGATGACAAAATCTTGAGTGATGTCTTTATCGCACACGACGACTATCAAAAATGGATTATGTATACATCAGGATATGTTCGTCTTATAGAGAGAGCTCTAGGTGGTTACAAAAGACTAGACTACAGCAAACAAGAGTTACAAAGATTAAAGGGTGTCGCATTGGTTTTAGCTACTTTTAAAAATGTAAAAGATCCCAGATTTGCTTTTGCTATTTATAGTAAAGTTAAAAAGGGAAAACCATTACTTGATCTGATTATAGACACGTTTCCAAAAACTTTTGCATGGAGTTATGATCAGATGCTTGCTGCAGAAACGGACTGGGAAAAGCTTTTGAAAATAGTCAAAGATTTCCCCCTACCTATACCATTTGTTTTAAGGACTTTACCGAAAAAAGATGAAATAAGAAAAAAACATGCAGCAAATTGTATCAGGTTAGAGTTTTTACAGATGCGCCGCCGTGGTTCTTACAAAGACAGAGAAGAACAGTTGCCGGTATATAGTTCTTTTTACGAAACTATAGGAGATTAATCATGACTGTAAAAATCAACGAACATATTGCAAGGGGTGTGCTCAGTAAGTTGTATCATGCATATATGAGTAAGTCTGGAGTGTATGCACATGTTAATGCCCAAAACAGCGCACCACAAGTAGTGCATTCCCCTAAAAATCTACCCAGAGACGCTCAGTGTGTGGAGTATAGAAGATGGTTACAGGTGGCAACAGTTACAGACAGACGTACTGTCAGTATGGGGGTATATAGAGGCCATGCATTTTTGTATGATAACTATCCGAACCTGTACACACCAGAAGGGTTTGCTACTACTGATAAAAAACTGATTCAAGACCTGTACTCCAAAAATGGTGTCGGTATGCCCGGACAGTCAGTTAGGTATGTGGGCGTTGTACAAAACAGTACTCGTGATTATTTCTTTGATGACCCGGTAAATATGTTTAGATACAGTGAAGTGGATCTAGTCTTAAAAGAGATAAAAAAGATGAAAAAAGACCTAGGGTTTAACCCACTACCTGGTTTTGGTCCAAAGATACTATCTCTCTATGCTATGTATTTAGAGCAACTAGGACTAGTAAGTGTGATCGATGCAATGCCCGTTGATATATGGGTACAAAGCATATTGATCTCAACAGGTGGAGTAACTATTAGTAACGGTGAGCGCAACTCAGAACTTGAAAAAGCCATAAGGGTATTCATCGTTAACTTATGCTTACAACAGAGCTGGAGTAGGGTAGACATGTCACACGCTATATGGTTCAACGGTAACAAAAACTGCAATGTCTGCAAGTCAGAAAACTTGAGTGATATGTGTCCCGTATATAGTGAGTGTAGGGGTCGCATCTCTTCAGAGTCCTACTTTGGAGAAGGTAAATGGAACCCAGAAAACATAATACCAAAAACAAGACAAATATCGATATTTGAAGTTTGAAAATAAAAGTAAATTAAAACACCCAGAGCAACGGCTCTGGGTTTTCTTTTAAATGTAAAAGTCATATCAAGAAATAGGGAACAGAAAATACAATAGATAAAGCATATAGTGTAATTAGTTATTGTTTTTGCTATAATGGTTACAACATACATGTTAATACATATCAAAAATATAATAGAAAAAACTTTAAAAGAAACTGATTTTGGTCAGGTTAATTTTAATGTATCATATACTGAACATGTTAGTTTTGGGCATGTCACTACAAATGTCGCTATGGTTCTAGCTAAAAGTGAAAAAAAATTATCACCTCATGAAGTTGCTTCTGTTTTAGAATTAAAGTTTAGTTTACTCACTGACGTATTTAAAAAAATAGAAGTAGCAGGTCCTGGATTTATCAATTTTACTTTGACGAACGATTTTATGCTTTCCAATATCGGTAAAGAGATAAATATTGAAAGTGAGTACAAAAACAAAAAAGTATTAGTAGAATATACAGACCCAAACCCATTTAAAGTTTTTCATATTGGACACCTCATGACAAACATAATAGGTGAGTCCGTTGCGCGCATATACGAAGCGGCTGGGGCAGATGTAAAGAGGGTCAACTATCAAGGTGATGTTGGGCGTCACATCGCTATTAACATATACGCGATACTTGAAAATATTGATACTTATAATAATTTAAAAGCTGACGGCAGTAAATCATTAGTAGAAAAAGTCGAGTGGCTGGGACAAATGTATGCACTTGGCTATGCAGCATTTGACGGTGATGCTCCAGACGGAGAGATAAAAAAAATAGTCACAGATATAAATAAAAAAATATACGAAAAGTCTGACAAGACTATTAATGATATATATGAGACTGGTAGGGCTTGGTCACTAGAGTATTTTGAGACACTATACAAAAAACTGGATACAAAATTTGACGAATACATTTTTGAAAGTGAAGTATCAGATACTGGCAAGCAGACAGTATTAGAAAATACAGTACCACTAGGTAAGAGTGTATTTGAAATAGGTGACGGCGGATCAGTCATATATGATGGAGAAAAAATAGGCCTACACAAAAGAGTCTTTTTAAATCAAAATGGACTACCTACATACGAAGCAAAAGACATAGGAAACATACAAGAGAAAATAAAAAGATTTGCAAGTTTTGGAAAAAGTATCGTCATCACTGGCAATGAACAGTCAGACTATTTTAAAGTTCTCTATAGCGCAATAGATGATCTGGGCCTGTGCGATAAAAATAAAATGCAGCATATAGGTCACGGTATGATGAGATTCACAGATGGCAAGATGAGTAGCAGAAAGGGGAACATAATAGCAGGAGATAAACTGATAGAGGATATTAAAAACATATTAAGAGAAAAGTTTGATACCAGTCGTATTGATGATGTTGTAGAAAAAGAAGAAACGCTCGAGTCTGTGGCCATAGCCTCGCTCAAATACTCAATATTAAAACAGGCACTAGGGCGTGATGTGGTGTTCGACCTTGAGAAAGCCATCAACGTAGAGGGTGATAGTGGTCCATATTTACAATATACATATGCGCGTATGAACAGCGTCGCAAAAGATAGCCAAGATGAATTAGAAATAAATGAAAATAACCTGGCTCTAGTTTTGCACATAGCAAAATATGTAGATGTACTGAAAGAAGTAGTAAACGAAACCGCTCCGCAAAAACTAGCAACATACTTGATAGCACTCGCCCGTGAGATTAATTCTTGGTACTCTTTTAATAAGATAGTAGAAAATAAAAACAATGAAGCAATTGCATACAAAGCAAAAACTATACTTAAAAACGGACTGCATATACTCGGTATAAAAACTCCAAAGAGGATGTAATTAGTTTATAAGTGTTTTTGTAAGTTTAATCATTTTATAGTACAATGAACACATAAATATGCAGCCAATAAAAAAGACCATAAATGAAAAAGAGCTAGAGACACTCAAATACTGGCAAGAGAATGACACATTTGCAAAAAGTCTTTCAGGTAAAGATAAAGACTTTACTTTTTATGATGGCCCACCATTTGCAACCGGCCTCCCTCATCATGGCACTATACTAGCCGGTACAATAAAAGACATAATCCCAAGGTATAAAACTATGCAGGGGTATAGTGTTCGCCGTGTGTGGGGCTGGGATTGTCACGGATTACCGATTGAGAACTTGATAGAAAAAGAGTTAAATCTAAATTCAAAACAAGACATTGAGGACCTAGGTATAGAAAAATTTACCGACGCGTGTGCGGCATCAGTGTTACGCTACGATAGTGAATGGAAAAACATAATACCCAGACTCGGCAGATGGGTAGATATGGATAATGCCTACAAGACTATGGATAGTACATATACTGAGAGTGTGTGGTGGGCATGGAAACAGCTATATGAAAAAGGACTCGCCTACGAAGGTTATAAGATAATGCATATATGCCCTAGATGCGAGACGCCTCTCGCACAGTCCGAAGTGGGGCTGGAGTACCATGACATTACCGACATGACTGTCACAGCAAAATTTGAATTAGAAGAGAAAGATGAAACTGGGTCTAGTGTATTTGTACTAGCGTGGACTACTACACCATGGACATTGCCTGGCAACACAGCTCTGGCTATAAATAAAAATATAGAATATGTAAAAGTAAAATTAATAGATGATGAAAGTTTTTATATAATTGCTAAAAAGTTAGCAGAAAAAGTTTTTGCTGGTAAAAGTGTTTTAGAAAGTACAGATATAAGTGCTGAATCTTTGATCGGAAAGAAATACACTCCTCCATTTAACGTTTTTAACAATGCGGAGTATTTGAATAAATTAGAAAATAGTGAGAATATATGGAAAATATGGCATGCTGATTTTATAACTGATGAGTCGGGAACAGGTATAGCTCACGAAGCGCCAGCATTTGGTGCGGAGGACTATGAATTGGCAAAACAAAACAATATACCAGTCATAAAACACGTACTAATGAGTGGGCATTTTGTAAGTGATGTAGGGGTGGCTGTGCCAGAGTTATCTGAACTGGTAGTAAAGAAAAAAGACGATAGCATCAGCACTGATATAGAAATAGTAAAATGGCTGTCCCATAACGGAAAGCTTTTTTCAAAAGAGAAAATAGTACACAGCTATCCATTATGTTGGAGATGTAAAACTCCACTATTGAACTACGCAACATCGTCGTGGTTCGTAGATGTGCCAAAAATAAAAGACAAATTAATATCCGAAAATCAAAGTACGAAATGGGTACCAGAACATATGCGTGACGGTAGATTTGGAAAGTGGCTAGAAGGTGCTCGTGAGTGGGCTGTGTCTCGTAAACGTTACTGGGGTGCACCATTACCAATATGGAAGAGTGTTAAGACAGATGAGATATTTATAGCTGGGTCACTAGTTGAGGTAGGTGCTAGAAATAAAATACAGTCTAAAAATAACTATTTTGTGGTCAGGCACGGAGAAGCAAATAGTAATGTAGAAAATATATATGATAACGGTAGTGATATAAATAACCACTTAACACAAAAAGGTATAGAGCAAATTGAAAACCTAAAGCAAAACATACTGGGGCTAAATATTGACATTATAATACACTCCCCAATATTAAGAATAAAAGAAACTCTCGAACAAATAAAAAAATACAAAGACTGTGAATCTTTTGAGGAGGATGATTTGAGAGAATTCGACGACAGAGACGGACCCCAATATATAAACTTAAAAAAGAGAACACAAAATGTTATAGAAAAGTATGAGTCAAAATACGAAGGAAAAAATATATTGATTATCACACACATGGCTACAGCTAGGTCTATTTTTGAAAATAACGGAGTGTATAAACGTAACTTGAAAAATGCAGAAATAGAAAAGTTAAATGTTTATAATTTGCCACGTGATGCGACTGGTACTATTAATTTACATCGTCCACATATAGATAAAATAGTCTTAAAAGACAGTGAAGGTAATGATATGAAGCTAATAGGGGACGTTTTTGACTGCTGGTTCGAGTCGGGGTCTATGCCATTTGCACAGATGCATTATCCATTTGAAAATGAGGAGACGTTTAAGAAAAACTTTCCAGCGGACTTTATAGCTGAGGGTGTGGATCAAACTCGCGGCTGGTTCTACTCATTATCGAATGTCGGTGTTGGGCTCTTTGACAAGATACCATTTAAAAATGTAATAGTAAACGGGCACGTGATGGCCGAAGACGGAGGGAAAATCAGTAAGAGTTTGAAGAACTACACAGACCCAATGCTTTTGGTTGAAAAGTTTGGTGCAGACGCGTTTAGATACTACCTTACCAATAGTCCAGCTATGCGTGGTGAACAGATAGACTTTTCTGATAAAGGGCTCGAGGATGTGTACAAGAAAAATATACAGAGACTAGAAAATGTTCTTGATTTTTACAATATGTATAAAACGGGCATAGTAAAAACGGGAACTAATTCTCGTAATATTCTAGACCAGTGGATAATAAACAGATTACATGAGACTTTAAATAAAAGCATAGATGGATATGAAAATTACAAACTAGACGATGCAGTTAGTGGTGTGGATCTATTTATCGATGATCTGTCTACTTGGTATCTACGTAGATCCAGAGACAGGTTAAAAGATGGATCAACAGAAGCGATAGAAACTATGAAGTATGTATTTGTAGAGTTTGCAAAATGTATAGCTCCGGTGATGCCGTTCTTAGCAGAACGTGTCTATCAAGAAGTTGCCAACACGACAGACAGTGTTCACTTACAAATGTACCCACAGAAAAAAGTTGTTGATGAAAATGTTATAAAAGAAATGAAAACAGTACGTGAAGTTGTGACGTCATTGCTAATGATAAGACAGAAGAATAATATACCTGTACGTCAGCCACTAACACTAGCTACAATAAATAAAAACATAGATCAAAAATACTTTGAAGTTATATGTGATGAGGTGAATGTAAAGAGAGTATTAGTAGAAGAAAGTAAAGAAAATTGTGAGCTAGATATGAATCTAAATCCAGAACTAATACGTGAAGGGAAACAGCGTGAGCTGAGCAGGGAGATAAAAGATAGAAGAAAAGAGTTGAACCTAGTAGCGAGCGACTACATTATACTTTTTATAGATGTAGACAGATACGACCTGGTGGATGATCGATACAAAACAGAAATGAAAATACGTAAGTGTCACGTCAGCGAGGACTTTATAGTAGAAAAAGCAGTATAGCTTTTTGTTCAATTTGCTAAAAATATACATATGTTGTAGTATATGTTGTAGACATAAAATAAACAGAGGTTAAGCATGAAAAGTTTTAAGCAAAAAGTTTTATATGCTGCTATGAGTAGTGTCGGGTATGTAAACACAAGATCTGATGCATCTGCCGTGTATGAAAACAACACGAATTGGATATCTGTTATAGATATACCGGAAGGAAAAAACTCGCAAGAGGTTTTAGATTTTAATTTATTCTTGTCTCCGAAAGACGTTTGGACTGGAGTCATATTCGGAGCAGATACTTCAAATACAAAAATCTCACCAGACGGGAGTATGCAGATATTTGGAACAGATGGTTTAACTTATTCAATACTTTCACCTTTTTATGAAAGATTATACAGAGTTAATTGAAATGAATATACCTCCTTTAGAATTATCGAAAACAATATTGAGTACTGACTAGGTAAGGCCGCGCATAGAAATGCGCGGCCTTTTTGTTATAAACTATTTATTTATATTTTGCTATACTGTGTGTATGGAAAAATTATGGCTATAGAAAAGTATACAACAGAGGCGATAGTGATACACATGTTCGAGTCGGGTGAGTCAGATATTTTACTTAAACTATACACTAGAGAGTTTGGTATGATATTAGCAAAAGCTAGTAGTTTAAGACGTAGTGTAAAGATGCGACCACATATACAAGTAGGTCGTGAAGTATTTGTTACCTTAGTAAAAGGTAAAGAAATATATAGACTAGCTGGTGTTGTAGAGAGAGTTAAAAATAACGAGTCAAACAGACAAGTCTCAGCAGCTGTTGTGGCATCGCTTTCAAAATACATACAAGGAGAACAGAAAAATGCAAAACTTTATGACCGCATGGTCTCATATATTCATATCGGTGACTCAGAGGCTCGCGCTATCAGGTTGGCAATACATGCAGACATACTTATCATGCTAGGCTATCTAAATATAGAAGACCTCGGACTAGAAAAACAGGGATATATACAGTCAGATGCTATAGGTTTTTATATACATGTAACTCTAAATAAAAAGAGCATTGTTCACAACGTAGCAAAAGCAAGTGAGGCTAGTATGTTATAATACTCATATGCAAGACACTAGCATACATAGAGCCGACCCTATAGTCTATAACACTTGGGACCATCTCCATCAAGAAGAGCAGGCACAAGAGCAAATACATTTAGAGCAGGGTGCAAAAAATGGTAAAAATAAAAAGTCTCTACTTTTTAAGTTTTTAATGTTGAGTATTATTGCGATGGTCCTCGCTTTGCTATACGGAACTTTTCAGTATTTTTCTAAAAATAATCAAGTCAGTGGTGATAAGATAGGTATCACTACAGACATATCAGACTATGTAGATGGTGGTGTGGTGTCAACTAGTACTGTATATATAACTAATAAAAATCAAATTATACTTGAAAACGTTAGGATTAAGGTTGACTATAAAAAAGGTATTAGTCCAACAGGAGACTCCGATATGATATATATAGAACAGAGCGTAGGGTCAGTTGGTGTAGCTAGCGGGACAAGTATAAGTATACCGCTAGTGTTTTACGGTCAAGAAGGGGACTCGCGAAACATAAACATAGAGATGTTGTATAAAATTTCAGGTTCAAATGCCGAGTTCTCAAAACTTTTAACAAAAACCGTTAGTATAAAAGCCCCACTAGTTACTTTAAATATAGACGCAGCTAATAATGTTATAGCTGATCACGAAGTCACTCTAACTGCACGTCTTAAAAATGTAGGGCAGGATAATTTTACCCCATCTGTTTTGAGTATCGAGGTTCCTGCAGGATTTGTAGTAAAAAAGTCTACTAGTACTGACCCAACTAAATTTAGAATAAATTCTCTATTTCTAGGTCAAGAATTATCATTTTCTGTAACAGGATATTTTAAGAATAGTATAGGTCAAGTGAAAACCTTTAGAAGTTATGTTTCTACACAAAAAGGAGATACGGTAGGATCTAGCTTTGCAACTGCCCAGCATGAGATATCGATCATCAACGAGCCAGTACAATCAACGTATATATTAAAAGTTAATAATCAAGTATCTGCAAATGCTGTTAATGGTTTGCCTGCTGATATAGAACTAACCCTAGCAAATAAAAGTGATAATGCGCTGGATAACTTAACTATATATATAAAAACTAATAGAAATGAACAGTTAATGTACGATGAAAATAAAAAAGACACATACTGGCTACAAAGAGTTATACCAGGGTCTCAAAATACTATATTTTTTACTTTACAAAACCTAGTATCTCCAACTACAACTATGAGTGTTGAGGTGTACGGAAAGATGCGTGGTTCAACTGCTACTG